>NZ_JBHZDH010000046.1:0-5577 GCF_042755925.1 Lysinibacillus sp. NPDC059133
ATCGTGATGTTGGTCACTCAGTCGTGTGTTGTTGTTGTTGTTGTTGTTGTTGTTGTTGCTGTCGCTTCGCTTTCGCACAGTTAAAACCGTGTTGCTGTCGCTTCGCTTTCGCACAGATAAAACCGTGTTGCTGTCGCTTCGCTTTCGCACAGATAAATTGCCACAGGGATGTGGCGTTCTTAGACTGAGTTCCTCTATTTCAGCGGGTGTTTGGACACCTGTACCTGTCGCTACGCTTTCGGTACAGAAAACAATTGCTGAAAGAAGTTAAAAATACAGTATCACGAT
Organism: Lysinibacillus sp. NPDC059133; assembly: GCF_042755925.1. NCBI lineage: Bacteria > Bacillati > Bacillota > Bacilli > Caryophanales > Bacillaceae > Lysinibacillus > Lysinibacillus sp. NPDC059133. Next base: position 289 of record NZ_JBHZDH010000046.1, read on the forward strand.
TACAATCTGAATACAATGACTTTTCTGAAAAATCTTTAACACTTTAACTTGCTAATAGGATAGTTCACGATAAAAAAAATAAAATCGCTCTACCCTTATTATCAAAGTTTTTTGATGAATTGATTTTAACAGATTTTTAGAAATGTTTGTATAAAAATTAATTTAACCTAATTTTTATGTAACCAAATAATAAAATATGTCTTGGACTATAGTTCATCCAAGACATGGTTATTTTTCTAATCTAATTCCATTTGTTTCGTTTCTTGTCCTAAGAAAATTACCCCGACAACACCGATAATAATCGCTCCGCAGAAAATCGTGAAGATGAAGCCGATATCATAGCCTGCTGTTAATAAAAATCCTACTAACAAAGGTCCAAAAATACCACCAATACGTCCAACAGCTGCTGCCATTCCTGCACCCGTTCCACGAATAATAGCTGGATACTGCTCTGGTGTATAAGCATAAAGTGCACCCCAAGCCCCTAAGTTAAAGAACGATAAAAACATCCCCGAAGTTAATAGCACTACTATTGTTTCGGCATTACCAAAAATGAAAGCACTTACAGCTGTACCAATTAAATAAGAAACAAGTACAAATTTCCGTCCAAATTTTTCTATAAACCATGCAGCTGTAAAATAACCTGGTAGCTGCGCAAGCGTCATAATGAGAACATATTTAAAGCTCGTAATCATATCAAATCCTTTACTAACCATGACACTAGGTAGCCATAAAAACATACCGTAATACGAGAAAACAACCGTAAACCATAACACCCATAACATAAGTGTCGAGCGTACATATTTTTTTGACCATACTTCTCGAATATTTTGCACAATACTACGTTTCTTAGACTCTGCCTTCACAGCAAATTGAGGTGAATCTGGTAAGTGCCAGCGAAGATAAATTGCATATATTGCTGGAATTGCCGTTAACAATAAAGCAATACGCCATCCCCATGATGGAATAACAAAATACGAAATCAATGCAGCGATTAACCACCCCGCCGCCCAGAAACTTTCCAGTAAAACAACTACTCGCCCACGCTCTTTGGCTTCTACACTCTCAGAAACTAGCGTCGATGCGACTGGCAATTCTCCCCCTAGTCCCATGCCTACTAAAAAGCGTAGTGCCATAAAAGCAGATAATGTAGTTGTAAATGCAGATAAGCCACTGGCAATAGAAAATAATACAAGCGTCCACATAAAAATTTGCTTACGTCCTACTTTATCGGCAAGCACGCCGAAGATAAGAGCTCCTACAGCCATCCCGATTGAGTTGACACTTCCTATCAAACCAGCTTGACTTGGTGTCAATCCCCAATCAACTGCTAATGCTGCAATAACGAATGATAATATTCCTACGTCCATGGCATCGAAAAGCCAGCCAACGCCTGCTACCCTCAAAAGCTTATTGCGAGAAATAGATTGTTGAACCTTATTTGTTGTTACTGTATTTGTCGCCATTCCAACCACCTGTCTTTACACTTGACTTTACATCGTAAGTTTACTATACAGTTGTTTCAAGAAAGTGACAAGCAAAAATTCAAATTACCGAATTGTTTCGACAATTTCTCAAATTCTATTGAAAACATAGGGCAATTTGCGTTAAAATGTCTTTTATACAAAAACAACTGTTCTTTCTATAAGAACAAAAGGAGATCGTAAACGTTATGTGGAAAGGCCTAATTGAGGAATATAAACAATTTTTACCCGTAACAGAAAGTACACCAGCTCTAACTTTAAACGAAGGCAATACGCCTCTTATACATTTAGTAAATTTATCTAAGAAACTTGGCATTGAGCTTTATGGAAAAATCGAAGGTGCAAATCCAACAGGCTCATTTAAAGACCGTGGTATGGTGTTTGCCGTTGCAAAAGCAATTGAAGAAGGTAGCAAATGTGTTATTTGTGCTTCAACAGGTAACACATCAGCCGCAGCGGCAGCTTATGCAACACGTGCTGGAATCCAGTCCATAGTCGTGATCCCTAAAGGAAAAGTAGCTCTTGGTAAGCTAGCCCAAGCGACAATGTACGGAGCAAAAATTATCGAAATCGACGGTAACTTTGATGATGCATTAAATATTGTTCGTCAAGTTAGCGAAACAACTCCAGTGGCACTTGTAAACTCAGTGAATCCATTCCGCATTGAGGGGCAAAAAACCGCATCATTTGAAATTGTAGATGCTTTAGGAAAAGCTCCAGATTATCTTTGCATTCCTGTTGGTAACGCAGGTAACATTACTGCGTACTGGAAAGGCTTTAAAGAATATGATGCAGCAAAAGGCTCTGGTTTACCTAAGATGTTCGGCTTTGAAGCTGAAGGTGCAGCAGCAATTGTAAACGGTGAACCTATTGCTAATCCTGAGACAGTGGCAACAGCTATTCGTATCGGCAATCCCGCAAGCTGGAAATTTGCAGAAGCAGCTCGCGATGAGTCTGGCGGAATTATTGACTCGGTGACAGACGAAGAAATTTTAGCTGCTTATAAGTTAATTGCTGGGACTGAAGGAATTTTCGTTGAACCAGGTTCAGCGGCATCATTAGCAGGCGTTATTAAATCAGTTGAAAACGGCCAGATTGCGAAAGGCTCTAAAGTTGTGACAATTTTCACAGGTAATGGATTGAAAGATCCTGATACTGCCATGAATGTCTCAACTGTAGATGTTGTCTCACTTAAAAACGATGAGGAAGAAATTCGAAAATACATCGAGGGCGTACTATGAGTAACATGTGGCAAATCTCAGTTCCTGGGAGCACTGCCAATCTAGGCCCCGGCTTTGATTCAATAGGGCTAGGCTTATCTCTTTACTTAAAGTTAACCGTGTCTTTACAGGATAGTTGGGAAATTATCCACCTCGATGATAATGGTCCTAAAGAGTTTGAGCTGGAAAAGCACTTACTATACGTGATTGCCCAAAAAATTGCGGACCAATATGGGAAGCAGTTACCTGCCTGCCGTGTTGAAATGGCAAGTGAACTTCCATTAGCCCGTGGTTTGGGGAGTAGTGCAGCTGTCATCGTTGCAGGAATTGAACTAGCTAACCAAGTATGTAATCTAGCCTTAACTGTACAGGATAAACTCAATTTATCCTCACAAATCGAAGGGCATCCAGACAATGCAACAGCCTCGGTATTAGGAGGATTAACAATTTCCTCAATGGATGAAAACGGCGTTGTTGATACATTTCATGTCAATGATATAGAAGCTTCCTTTGTTGTGTATGTACCTGATGTCGAACTAAAAACAAGTGAAGCTCGTTCTGTTTTACCAGAACAATTTGACCGTGCATACGCGGTGAGAGCCTCTGCAAATGCAAATATGCTAGCAGCATCATTAATGGTTCGTGATTTCGAGCATGCAGGTCGTTATATGGAAGCTGATTTTTTTCATGAACCTTTCCGTGCCCAATTAATCCCGCAATATGCAGAAATCCGTGCAGCCGCCAAGGCTAATGGGGCATTTGGAACGGCTTTAAGTGGGGCGGGACCAACAATGATTTCTATCATCCCTACTGCTATTGCGCAAGATTTTGTAAAGGCCATGAAAAATCAATTTCCAGAGCATCAAATTATCGTAACAAAGGCCGATGAATATGGTGTACAGGTAAAATTTGGACGTCTACTACAAAAGTAGACGTTTTTTCTTGAAAGGGGGAAATAGCTTGAAACCAATAATTTTCTGTGATTTTGATGGTACTATTACAGAAACAGATAATATCGTCTCACTAATGTCTCAATTCGTTCCAGAGGAGTCTGAGAAAATTGCTAAGGCAATGATGGAACAAACTATAACCTTTAAAGATGGCATTTCAGCAATGTTCGAGCTATTATCGACTAAACAAAAGGATGCTGTTATCCACTATTTATTAGATACAGCCATTATACGTGAGGGCTTTGGTGATTTCGTTCGTTTTGCACAAGAGAAGCATATTCCGTTTTATATTGTTAGTGGGGGTGTGGACTTTTTCATTGAGCCACTATTAGATAAATACGGCCCATTTTCTGGTATATATTGTAACAGTGCTGATTTTTCCGAACAGCAAATTAAACTCGTCTTTCCAAATAGCTGCGATGAAGAATGTGCGAGATTCGAGACACAGGGTTGTGGTTGCTGCAAGCCAAGCGTTATGCGAAAAGTTACACAGAGCAATCATTTTAAAATTGTGATTGGAGATTCACTTTCTGATTTTGAGGCAGCAAAACAGGCAGATTTAGTACTTGCTAGGGATCATCTTATTAAACGCTGTAAAGACCTCCATCTACCTTATGAGCCCTTTGAAACATTCTATGATTGCTTAGAAGTTGTAAAAAAGCTTATGGAAGTAGACAAGGCTCTTCCATGTAATTGAAAAAATTAAAAAGCTCATCACCATAACGTGTGGTTGATTTCCGTTCCAACTGAGCACTTTCCTGGGGGCTTCCAGTCTCCGCTCCAATCAACTTATATAAATGGCATAACAAAGGGAGCCTCCTCAATAAGGTGGCTCCCTTTCCAAAGTTCATAATTTATTTTTCGCTTTAAAAAGTCTCTTTCGACGTTCGTACCAAAAAACACAAATGATAAACCACGTATAGCCCATACTCCATCCGGCCAATACATCTGAAGCAAAATGACGAGCCCCAGCAATTCGAGACAAACCAATAAGTACAGCTAAAACAACTGCCCCAAGCCAAAGTAATGTCTTACGCCCTCTGCTATTGTTCTCCGAAAAAATATAAGCGACTGTAAATAAGTACAAGATCCCGGTCATAGAATGTCCAGATGGAAAGCTATAGGATGTTAATTGTTCTTCAATCTCCGGTCTTGGTCGTTGCACCCATTTTTTTAATAATTGGTTAAGTACATTCCCACCAGCAATTGTTAACAAAACAAATAATATACCTCGACTATTTTTTACCTTCCACGCTAAATACACTATTAAGACGATAGCTACTAACACTACAAATACCGGTTCTCCTATATAGTGAAAAAATTCTATAAAACGGTTACCGAAAAATAAATCAGCCATTTTCGTATCAAAAGTATTGATTAATTTACTTGGAAAAGTAACTCGTAACACAAAAAAGATAACGAGCGTTAATATCGCTAAAGGATAAGCCCATTTTTTCATAAAATACTTCACCTCAAAACTATACGCTATTATATTTTTCACATCATATCATATTTAAGCTTGTTTGAGGTAATTTGCCTTTTATCCCGCATTAAGGGGCAGTAATAATAATTAACTGCCCCTAATTGCCCGATTGGTGAAGACTAATAATCAGTGGGGTTTATCTCCCCACTAAT
>NZ_JBHZDH010000046.1:5675-44638 GCF_042755925.1 Lysinibacillus sp. NPDC059133
TAAGTTTCACTTTATCCCGCATTAACGGGCAGTAATAATAATTAACTGCCCCTAATTGCCCGATTGGTGAAGACTAATAATCAGTGGGGTTTATCTCCCCCACTAATTAAAGTTTCACTTTATCCCGCATTAAGGGGCAATAAAAATAATTAACTGCCCCTAATTGCCCGATTGGTGAAGACTAATAATCAGTGGGGTTTATCTCCCCACTGATTATTAATCTTCACTTTATCTAACCTAACGTATTCCCTCTTTCTTGTGGGATGACAAAGGATTTTTCTCCTGCTTTATTAAAATAATTTGAAAGAGCTAATGCAACGATAAATAAGACGGCAACGATAGGTATTATTTTTCTAAACAAAATATACACTTCCTCATCTTTGGTTTGAATTATTTTAATAATACAGGATCGAATAACCAATCCTTCGGCCCAAAATTTCTATCCTTCTCTCCTCTTACCTCACGAGATATATTGTTTTTAAGAATTAATTCTCTAAACCTTCTACTGAATAAAGTCTTTCGGTATAAATATCTTCCGTCATGGCTCCATTCTCCCGAGAGGACTATATCATTTTTTATATTGATTAAATCTTCGCGATAATAAATATCAGGACCATTGATTACCCCACTTAATCCACAACGACAGGGAGGCTGCTCTGTCGCAAAATATAGTTTAACTCTTTCAGTGCTAGATTCCGGCAATACTTGTGTCGGTATAATTTGAAAAGCTTTTCGCTTCTCTTCTTTCGGTCCTTGATGAATGACCTCTAAAAGTTCAAAACCTTTAATATCCTCTTGCTTCATTAATGTCGCTAATTCCTGTGAAGCCACCCAATACCCGCTCACATGAACTAGATGACGGTCTTTCATTTCTGTTGTATCTATCACTAATGGTGAAAGTTGTTCTTTTTCCATAAGTCCACAATGCTGGCAATAGGTGCTTATAGAAAATAAAGTTCCTTTATCATCTATAAACATATCCGGTGAGTTACCTGTCGAATTTAAGGTAAACAATTGAGCTTGCTCATATTCGCTATCTGAAAAGTCAAAGTAAAAACGTTCTCCGATAGAAACAATTCCTAATTCATGTTCTAATGATTTATATAGTGCCGCTACATGTTCGTATGTTACATCATCATTTAATGTAAAGATAGGATTAAACGATGCCTTTAAGTTTCTCTTTCTTATTTCAGGCGCACCGATGAAAATACCATAGCGGTTATAAACTTTAATGACTTGATCTTGACTAGATTCATCTATAGAAAATAAGTTTTCAAGTTCTACTTTCAAAATACACGCCTACCTTTATATAAAGTTTTATGGTGAAGTATGTTGACTAGCTAGTAACTTTTAAAAAATCTACAATCTCTACTTTATGCTTAGATAGCCAGGCTCTTATTGAAATCTAATATTATCGTATTACTTACTATAGCAAATCTACTTAACCACGATTAACTTAAGCGTACCAGTACTTACACCGACATTTCAACGTTGGGTTTACGCCAATTTTTTGGCGGTCTTTGTCCCGATTTTTGGCGTGATTTGGCGGATACATAAAAAACACCGCCAAAATCTGGCGGTGTCAATCGAAAATTATAGGTATTTAGAATTAAAGTTTAGGTATAATTAACTAAGTTAAAATATGGTATGTAAAACCACCTAAACTCTCCCTTTTTATTGAAAAATCTACCAACAAAAATAAGTATAACATACAGACAATCTATAGTAAATTCATTCTTTCTGCAAGATTTACAGCCTCTGTCCGTGAATCTACATTCAATAAAGAAAATAGCTGAGTTAAATATCTTTCAGTTGTTCGCTGAGGAATATTTAATTCTATAGCAATCGCTTTATTCGTATGTCCTTCTGCAATCAGTCTTAAAATTTTCTTTTCTTTTTCGTTTAAGTGAATATCGAGTTTTGCATCCTGTAATTTAAATTTATTATCGAGAAAATCCAAGAAATTTTGAGGTAAAACAATTTCACCATTTGCAATGGCTCGAACAGTTCGTAAAATTTGTTCCTTAGATCCTGTTTTAGCTAAAATCCCTTCTATTTTCCGCTCTAAAATAAGTGGATAATAATCAGTAATATCATCACCAGTATAAAGGATAATTGAAGCATTTGACTGGATAGCTTTAATGTTACGTGCTAAATTAATGCCGTTTTCTAATGGCATATTTATATCAATTAAGTAGATATCATATGGTTTGTTTTTAATTCTCTGTATGACATGAGTTGCATCACTTTCAGTATCAACTATAATATCTTCATTTTCTTGAAATAAATTTTTTGTTCCCTCCAACACAATGGGGTGATCATCCACTATGAGCATCGTAATCAAGTGTATCACTTCCTTCTTTTACTGTAATTCTAATAGACATTCCTGCATGAACCTGTGAATCGATGTAAAACTGCCCGTTAAAGGCCTTTACACGCTCTTGCATACCTTGAATTCCCATCGATTCTCCGGCAATAATATCATCAATATTACAGCCTACACCATCATCCTTGTAGATAATTTCAAAACCATCGTCCATTTCCTGTAAACGAATTTCAACTGTTGTTGCATAGGAATGTTTTAAAGCATTATTAAGTAATTCTTGGAATAGTCGATAAATCATTAAATTCATACGCTCATCCTCTAAATAAAGGCGATCTATCGTATAAATTAATCCAAAACTAGCTCTTTCTATTACTTTACGAATTAACTTTTCTAACGCAGCGTTTAGCCCTAAAGTGTCTAATAATGGAGGCTTCAGATTTTCACAGTAAGCTCTTAAATCATGTATAGAAGTAATCATCTGCTGATGAATGTTCTCAAGTTTTTGCTGGATATCAGTTGTATCTTTCGCATTGACTAGGACATCAACCTCTCGGGCAATATGGAGCTGCTCTTGCAAATTGGTATCATGTAATTCTTGAGCTAATTGATATTTTTCCTCTTCAAATCTTAACCATAATAATTTGCTTAACCAAGGTAGTTGACTATCATCTGCTTGCCTCATATGCTTTAGTTCCTCTAACAGCTCTTCTACCATCTTTGTATTTTCAATAAAATTGTTTACATATAATAAAAGCAATTCAAGCCATAGAAGCTCTTCATCTTTTAAATGAATCGAATTTTTATGTTCCAATACTAAGGCTCTTTTATAATGAGCATCTTGATGGAGGAAGGCTAAGTAGACTTTGTCAATTCTCCGTATTTCTCCTAATTTTAAATCCTCTATTAGCGCGGGATTAATTGAAAGCCTTCCCTCAACCGTTGAAGTAAATTGATTTGTATCATAGTTATAGGTTAATACAAATACATGCTCTAGCTCAAGATGTAATGAAACCTCTTGAGCAAACTTCTTTAGAAGCTCATCTATTTTAATCGTTTTACCAATCCTATCGACAGCGGTGTATAGCTGATGTATATAATCCCCTTTTGTCGAAAATAAAATTTTTCGTTTTCGATAATCTACCTTCTCTTTTATGTAAAAAAGAACAACTAACGATATAAAAGTAAAGAAAGAAACACCTGATATTACGGGTATAGTTAAATATTCTCCTGCAATCCAATACAAACCAACTATAAACCATAAAGTAAATATCAATGAAAAGATTACATAATAACGAAGTCTTGTAATATGGTATTCAATATCAAATAATCGTTCTGCTACCTGTGTTAAGATAAAGCTAAAAGGAATAAGCAATAAAAATAAAGAGCAGATTTCACCTGAAAGAAAATACGTATCAAAAAAAATTTTAGGGAGTGAATATAAAAAAAGAAATGGCAAAAACGGTATCAATATACTACATAACAATATTTTCAACTGAGGTGATTTATATTTGAAATAGCTTAGTAATAAAATACTAATAATAATAATAAGGAGAATGAAGAAAAGGACTAACACAACTTCAGAAAGAAAATAATAAGAAACAGGATGGAAAATAATAATACAGCCTAGTGAAAAGGCGATTACAGGGAATATATAAAAGTATTTGATATTGTTTGTAAACAGCCAATTTATTTTTACAAATGAATAATAATCTCTTAAAAAATGCAATAATATAGCTAAACACACTACCATACTACTACGATTTACTATTATCCCAATTCCATTTACTCTACTAGATACTCCACTGCTTACATAAGCCAATGAAACAGTTAACATAAAAAAAATAAGTAAGCTAGTAAGTTTCGTATTTTTTTGATTGAAATGTAGATATAGGGTAATGAATAGGGTTAATAAATAATAACACGCCGGAAATAGTAATATGTAGTAAAACTGGTGAGGGATATCTAAATGGTTAATATGTATGTCTTTTATTTCTCCATTTGGCTTCATTATGGTTATTTTATTAGCCGCTACTATCATAGATTTATATTTCAACTGATTTAGATGATCCATTGGCACATCATCTACTCTTAAAATAACATCAGATGGTGAAATATTTTTCCATTCCGTCCATTCTTTATAGTAAGGTTGCGTTACTCCCCACTCGCCATTCTCTTTTTCTACCTCAATTTCTAATAATGGCCAGCTATAACTCACATAAATCAGATAAAGACCAATCACTAAATAGAGCATTATAGCAGGCCAAAATAACTTACTACTCAACGATTTTATAACCACGTAGCATTATCCAGCTCTACTTCACTACTAAACGCATCTAAAATTGCTTTTTGTTCCATAGACGAAACTCCAATCAATGATGCTTTTTGTGCTTTTAATAGAGCAACTAGTTCTGGGTTTTTTTCTAGATATTGAATTACATTCATCATACATATCCCTCCTCATTTTATTAGTTTTTTTAAGTAGTCTTTACCTAAGTCGTTTATTAACACATTTTCAAGATTATCTAATGCTTTAAACTTGTAAACATTTTTCATAGTAACTGCATAACGTATTGCGCCACCATTTGTCAACTCGTTTTCCGTAGCATTATTATCCAAAAATGCATCTATATCATCATTATAATAGTTTATAACAGACTTTGAAACATCATTTTTCTGTGATAAAAGATAAATAATAGGTAATGAGTATCTTTTATTTAGCAAATCATTTTTAGATCCCCAAGTTTTTAAACCTTGAATATCGTTTTTAATTTGTTGGATAATACCTATGTATTTCCCATACTCGTTAACCTCATAAGATGTCTCACCTTTTGCAAGTACTTCACCAATTAAGCAACCCATTGCTGTTAAAGAACCTGACTTTTGTTCAATCATTTGTAAATATGATTGCTCATCGCTACAAGTATTAAGTAAATCTAGTTGCTGACCGTTTATACTTCGTAATGCATAATCCTCTAGTATTTGAATAGCTGCACTTTTGTGTTCAAAGGAAGTCTCACGTATAGTTCTAGAAGCCATAACTAGCATAGCTAAAGCTACATTTAATGATAATTCAGGTGTTTTAGTCCAGCTGTAGTCTGAATCTTTATCCTGCAAGTCATCGATGATATCAAAAGATAAAATTAAAAGTTCGATAGCTGCTGCAACTTTATAGATGTCCTCGTTCAAACAATCTGTAAATGCTTCATAATGCCAATAACAGAGCTTACCAAATGAATAGCCAACTGCCTTTTTTTCTTCCTTAAAAATTTTTAGCATCGACCGTAGTTCATGATCTATCAATAACTCGTTCTCAATTAGAATGTCTAATGATTCATTAATTTTTACGTCAAGCCCCTGCAATAGTCCTCTCCTCCCCCTCGTATGTTATTAAATATTATACAGATTAATGGGAAATAATACTAGACTCCGAAATTATAAGGGAATATTTTACATTAAATCATTGGCAAAAATACCGCCAAAAAGTGGCGGTATTTGTGGAAAGCACGCCATTTCTTTATTTAGGGATAGTAAAATAAGTGGCGGTGTTATATTATTGACCGCCATTTTTTGGCGTAAACTCAGCATTGAAATGGCGTCCTCACTGATGATACGCTTAGACTAAGCTAAGATAAATTTGTATTCTGTTCGTAGACTAAAGTTCATTAGAAACAAAATCGTATGCTATGTGAATACGTTGATTGGAGAGAAGACTGGGTGGCTTCTCGGGATTAGAGTTACTTTGAACGCCTATTCAGAACGGAAACCCCCAACGCTTATTGTGATGGACCATTTTCGTTTAATCTATTAACAAGGAAATTCTCGAAACACTGGGAGTGATTGAAATGAAAAATGAAGTAAATGAAAACGTTTTAATACTTACGGCTAAGTTCTCCTGTACAATTTCTGTGTCTGAAGAGGAAATCACGATTAAAAAACCTTCGAAAGAACAGCAATGTATAGGGCAAATAATTGTTGATGCCGAGCAACAGGCTTATAAAGAAACATTAGCAGAGTATAAAAGCAAATCTACATTTTCAAATTTTATTTGCAATACCCCTGGATTTAAAGATACTTTTCAACAAAAGCTAGACAGTTTTATTGAACAATATGGAATTATAAGAGTATTTGAAGAATATTTGTCTGTATTGCCTTTAATACATCCATTTACCTCCGGATTGAACATACATACACCTATAATCTATACGTCACCAAGCTTTAGTATTATAAACGCAAGAGGCAATTGCTCTAGTACTTCATCTATTGAAAATGCTGTTAAAATTGGAGAAACAGTCGGCTTACCTGTCTATCTCCATAATTCAGAATTAGAAATGGAAATGTCCTCTTTAGGGAAATTTACCGCTGTAAATAAAGCAAATTTGGGACCCAAACAATCAACTGCCAATTTTACAGGGGTTACCATTAGTGACAATGGTATATCTTTTAATATTACTACAGCATTTAATACATGGAATAAAGCGACCATTAAACATTAATACTTGAATGGGCATGGCACTGTTACAGATATGTGCCCCGCCCTTCTTCTTTAATATCGTTCTAAAAGCCATTTTAATAGTTCTATTAGGTTGCTTTAAATGATTTTACCCGTAGCTCTGACCTTTCTATCCGTCACTTTGGCTCCTCTATCCGCCACCTTCTCTCTGCTATCTGCCACTTTGCCTATCTATTGTCTTATTTCTACCAGACAATGCATATTCATAAGAAAAAAGGTGCCTCAAATGAACTTTGAGACACCTCTAAATTATTAGCCTTTTACATAATAAACTTCTTGTCCGCTTTCGATGATGTGATCAGGCTTCGGTTTACCAGCATTTGCTTTATGACCAGCAATATGCTCCGGGCTCTTCTCCCAATTTTTCCATGCCTCTTCTGATTCCCAACGAACCACAATTAACACTTCCTCATCACCACGTCGTACTTTTTTCAAAAGTACTTGCTTATCGATAAAGCCTGGCTGTTGTTCAAGCAATGATGGACCATCTTTTTTAGCACCAAAACGCTCAACAACTTTATCCGAATTCCCTTCCGTAACGACAATACGTTTAATTTGTACAAACATATTATTTAAACACCTTTAAAATGTCATCAACTTTTTGAGTTTCAGAAGTTAAACCGCCACCAGATAAATACCAAACTTGTGGATCTAAATAAACAATCTTACCATTTTTCGCAGCGTTTGTAGCACCAACGATTTCGTTTTCAATTGCAGCTTTTGTACCTGACTCACCTTCTGGATTTACAGCAGCATCACGGTCAACTACGAATAAAATATCTGGGTTTGTGTCACGTACATATTCAAATGATGCGTTAGCACCGTGTGTAGAAACTTCAATTTTTTCATCAGCAGCTTTCACACCATATACATCATGAATGACACCGAAACGTGAACCAGGACCATATGCAGATAATGAACCTTCATTTGCTAAAACGATTAAAGCTTTTTCTTTAGCTGAAGCTGTTTTAGCTTTAACTTCTTCTACTTTTGATTCGTATGCAGCAAATGCATCAGCAGCTTCTTTTTCTTTACCAAAAATCTTACCAACTAATTCTGTTTTTTCTTTAAATGATTCCATGAAATTTTGATCGTCTACACCTACAAATACAGTTGGTGCAATTTTAGATAATTCATCGTAAGCAGATGCTTGACGACCAGAGATGAAAATAATGTCTGGATTCATAGCAGAAATTGCTTCAAAATCAGGCTCTTTTAAAGAACCAACATTTACGTAATTTTTATCAGTATATTTGCTTAAGTAGCTAGGAACTGATTTTTGCGGTAGACCTGCAACTTTAACACCTAAAGCATCTAAAGTATCAAGGAAACCATAGTCGAATACAACAATATTTTCAGGCATTTTATCAAGAGTTACTTCTTTAAAAGTATCTTTACCCTCTTTGATAGCTGGGATTGTTAGGGGGTAAGCAGTAGCTTCTCCTTTTTGCTCTTCAGCAGACTTACTATCAGTTTTAGAATCTGTATCCTCTTTTTTAGTATCATCCTTTGAGCCGCAAGCAGCTAATACCAATAGCATCATTGCCATTAAAACAGTAAGTAATTTCCAATTCTTCATTGTAAAATTGCTCCTTTAATATTTATTTTTCAGATGGACATTTCCATCTATTATTTTTTTAAGAGTTAAAATACACGCAAATGCGACAGCCGTCCTGTTCTTGAACAGGGATATCCATATCATAGATTTCCTTAAGCGCATCAGAGTTGATGATGTCATTTGTTGGACCGTCTTTGACAACACGTCCATTTTTTAATGCGACAATATGATCAGAGTAAACGGAAGCAAAGTTAATATCATGTAATACGATGACAACTGTTTTCCCCAGCTCATCAACGAGCTTCCGCAAAATTTTCATGATTTGCACAGAATGCTTCATGTCTAAATTATTGAGCGGCTCATCAAGCAAAATATAGTCTGTGTCTTGTGCAATAACCATAGCGATAAATGCACGTTGACGTTGACCACCCGATAATTCATCCAAATAATTGTGCTGAAGATCCTCTAAATTCATATATTGAATTGCTTCATCTATCTTTAGCTCATCCTCAGGCTTCAAATTTCCTTTCGAATAGGGGAAACGCCCAAATGAAACAAGCTCACGAATTGTTAGACGTACATTCATATAATTGGACTGTTTTAAAATTGATATTCGCTTCGCAAAATCATCCGATTTCCAACGACGTACATCTGATTTATCGAGTAATACTTCTCCAGTGTCTGCATTAAGTAAACGGCTTACCATTGAAAGCAATGTTGATTTACCTGCACCATTTGGTCCAATAAAAGACGTAATTTTCCCTGGTGCAACGTCGACACTAACATCTTGAATGACCGGTTTTTTCCCAAAATACTTAGAGATTTCTTTTACTTGGATCATCCTGCTGACCTACTTTCCTTCAATAATAAGTAGATGAAGTACACGCCACCTACAAAGTTTATAATAACGCTTAGTGTTGTATCGAAATTAAAAACACGCTCGACTATCCACTGTCCACCGACTAAAGCTACAATACTCATGACACAAGAACCTGCAATGATCACAGAGTGCTTGTACGTCTTGAAAAATTGATACGATAAATTTGCCACGATTAAGCCAAAGAACGTAATAGGCCCAACAAGAGCTGTAGACACGGCAATTAACACCGAAGATAATATGAGCATTCGCTGTACAAGCTTGTCATATGGTACCCCTAGGTTAATTGCTGTATCACGTCCAAGCGACATTACGTCTAATTGGTTCATGTGACGCCAGCCATAAATAAAGGTAATGATGATGACAACACCTGCAAGCCATACTAAATCTGAATTGACATTGTTAAAGCTTGCAAACATTTTACTTTGTAAGCTTAAAAACTCATTCGGGTCTATTAACACTTGGAAGAACGTAGTTACGCTTCCTAAAAACGTTCCGACAATCATACCGACAAGCAGCAAGAAATAAATCGGACGTTTTCCTTCTTTGAACAATACACGATAAAAAATCACCGCAAAGACAACCATAGCTAAAACAGCTAGTAAGAAATTGTATTTTGCATTAATAACGAATATCGACATAGAGCCAAAAAAGTAAAAGATGAACGTTTGAACCATCATATATAATGCATCAAGTCCCATTACACTTGGCGTTAAAATACGGTTATGTGTAATCGTTTGGAAGACTACAGTTGAATAGGCAATCGCAATCCCTGTCAACGACATCGCTACCACTTTAATAAGGCGGCGTGGGAACGCATAATGATAGTTACCATTAAGTCCATAAAATACATACAGTAAGATAGAAATTACTGCAAGACCTAGTAAAATCAACATTTTTGTACGGTTACGCATATGCTTTCCCCCTAAACAACATAATTAGGAAGATCGCACTTCCGATGACCCCGACAGTCATACTAATCGGAATTTCATAAGGGAAAATCACTACACGCCCTATAATGTCGCAGAATAATAAGAACGACATACCTAGTAATGCTGTATGAGGCAATGTCTTAGCAAGGTTATCCCCTTTGAACAGCGAAACTATATTTGGAATGATTAAACCAAGGAACGGTATCACACCAACTGTTAGCACCACCGTCGTCGAAATAAGTGCTACTAACACTAAACCTAAATTCACAACGAATTTATAGGAAAGACCAAGATTTTTTGCAAAATCCTCACCCATTCCTGCCACTGTGAAACGATTCGCATAAATGTAAGCTAAAATCAGCACGGGTACACTTATGTATAAAAGCTCATAACGACCTTTCATCATTAATGAGAAATCTCCCTGTAACCATGCAGAAATGTTTTGGATAATATCCGCCTTATACGCAAAGAACGTTGTAATGGAAGAAAGGATATTCCCAAACATTAAGCCAATAAGCGGTATAAAGATCGCATCTTTAAACTTTATTCGATTTAATATTTGCATAAACAATAATGTGCCGGCTAAAGCAAATATGAAAGCGAAGGAAATTTTTTGAAAGTACGAGACATTTGTGAAAAACATCATCGAAATTAATATCCCCAACTTTGTAGCATCTAACGTACCTGCTGTCGTTGGTGACACGAACTTATTCCTACTTAAGCTTTGCATAATTAAACCAGCAATACTCATACCTGCACCTGCTAACAAAATTGCTACAAGTCTCGGTATACGACTAATAAAAAACAGTCTAGTTTCTTCTGATTCGAAGTCTAATAGATCACTCGGCTTAATATCAACTACTCCAATAAATAGTGAAACTATAGACAACACAACAGTTGCTGTTAAAAGATATCTTTTTTTCATTGTAATCCCCGGTAGATTCATTTTTGCTCGTAACTCTCATTGAAAACGATTATCATTACTCACGATTCTCATTATAAGCGCGTTTCCATTCTCAGTCAACCTTCAACTGAGAATTATTCTCGTTTTATTTGAAAATCCTAAAAAACAAGCATTCTTAACAGAATTTCTACATTTTTTATGGTTCCTCAAAGTTAAAGACCTCTACTTTTTGACACAAATAAAAAGGTAATTGAGAATAAAACACTAATTACCTCCCAATCACCTTATCAATTATGCTATTCGTCGAACACCTTTAAGCCACGCAAAAATAATTAGAACTATTAAAATAAAACCGACATACCCCATCACAGCATATAGCTTGGCTACAAGTGTCGTAAAACCAGCAAGACTCGCTAAAAAGCCCAAACCACCTATAAAAACGGCAGTTACCTTAAAACTAGCCTTATTTGGTTTTGCGAATCTTACCATGAATGAATAGAACATCCCTACTGCTGTATTATAAATCATCCCTAATAAGGAAATGGACATCAGTAGACCGATTAGAGGATGGATTTCATTTGCTAAAGCTAGCATCGGTATATCTATACCAACGATTACATTCATTTTGGCAAGAAGGGATAGGTTAATAAGAAGAATTAAAGCTCCAAGTAAAATCCCACCAATAATACCTCCCATCCCCGCCACCTTCTCATTGCGAATAGATCCACACATAACCGTTAAAAGCGAAAAACACACACCGATATTAAAAGACGTATACAGTAAAGCTGTAACCCACCAGCTTTTAGTACTTACATGTGCTTGTTGTGCGATAACAGCTTGTTCAACAAAAGTTAAATCCATCGTAGCTAATGAATAGACAGCTATTATTGAGACAATTGCTAGCAGATAAGGTGTAGCTATAGCAATAATGTTTATAATACTCTTCACATTCATCATAACCGTCGCTATAGTCAGTACAATCATACAAATGCTCCCTAGCCAAACCGGCAGTCCAAACATTTGATGAAACGTAGCACCTGCTCCTGCAAACATGATTACTGCTACACCGAATAAGAAAAGGGACAGTAAAAAATCCATCACAAAACCAACAGTATTACCTGAAATTTGATAAATTAAATCCTTGTGCGATGTCGTACGTAACCTTGAGCTAATTTGTGCAATGCACATTCCTACTAAAGCAAATCCAAATGTGGCAATAAGAGCACCATATATTCCATGAAAGCCATAGCTCGTAAAATAAAGGACGATTTCCTGTCCTGATGCAAATCCCGCACCGACGATAATTCCTACATAGGCACCACCGATTTGCAAACTTTTTTTCAATCAGTTCTCTCCCTGTTTATCCTATATTCAATAAGGCACTAAGCAACTAATGGAGGATCAATTGCCCGTATAATTTGTTCAATTACTATTCGAATGAAGAATCCCTCTGAATGAAGTTTCAATTATTGATAGATCTTCTTGCTGATTGTTAACTCATCAATTACCTTCATATTAGGTGTATATCCAATTCCGGCCGTTTGTGGCACACGAATATAACCATCTTCTACAATTACTTCAGGTGTAATGATATCCTCATACCAATAATGACTAGAGCCCGCAGTATCCCCAGGCAGCACAAAATTAGTGAGCGATGTTAATGCAATATTATGCGCTCGTCCAATTCCTGCCTCTAACATGCCGCCACACCAAACGGGAATCTTATTTTCCTTACATAAATCATGAATTCTTCTTGCTTCTGTTAAACCCCCTACGCGTCCTATTTTAATATTGATAACACCACAACTACCTAGCTCTATCGCTTTTCGAGCATCTTCATAGGACGTGATGCTTTCGTCTAAACAAATAGGCGTTTTTATCTTTCGCTGTAACTTAGCATGATCGACAATATCATCTACAGCTAATGGTTGCTCAATCATTAATAGATTAAATGCATCCAGTTGCTGCAATACATCCATATCGTTCAATGTATAGGCCGAATTAGCATCTACCATTAATGGCAGATCGGGCATTACAGCTCGTATAGCACGAATAACTTCTACATCATGACCAGGCTTAATTTTCACTTTTACTCGTTTATAGCCTTTATTTACATGGCTTTTTAATAGATCAATTAATGCTTCTGTAGAAGATTGAATACCTACGCTAACGCCTACCTCTATTTGCTCCTTATCTCCACCTAACGCTTGAGCAAGTGATTGTTTCGTTTGTTGAGCATAAATATCCCATATAGCCCCTTCAATAGAGGACTTCGCCATGCAATTACGGCGAATAGAGGAAAACAAAGCACTAACTTCATCTGGATGCCCAACCTCTTTATGTAACAAGATGGGAATCAAGAAGTCTTCAAGCATATGCCATGTTGTTTTTATTGTCTCCTCTGTATACCAAGGCGCTACAAAGGCAACAGCTTCTCCCCATCCTACAGTTCCTGATTCATCTATCGCTTCTATAAGTAAGAGTTCCTTTTCATCAATTGTGCCAAAACTCGTTGTAAACGGTGATTTCATTGGCATTTTTATATGTCTAACTGTAATCTGTTCTAGTTTCACAAGATTTCACTCCTTATCCTTATTATAAAGCTAATAAGGAGCGTCTGACTAATAGATAGCTATGGACATATTCCTTGTGCTTTTTCATTCGAACGATTGCATAATTTTGTTCAAACAATGTCGTTAAAATAGTACGAACTTTATAACGCCAGTCTTCTGCAAGCTTAGGACTCTCCACTTTCATCTTTTGTAAATATTGAGGAATGGGCAATAAATAAGCGTCCTTATAAAATAATTGCTCTCGCTGAAATTCACCATCCATATCGAGCACTGGTAAGCCATCTACTGTTAACGACCACGGTACAATTTCTTCGGCTCCCTCTTCCAGTTCATCCAGGGAATCCTCCACTCGATCGCGTTCAATCCACCATTCTACGACAATTCGATCTGAAGGTAGCCCATCGTTAAAATCATCCTTGAGCGGACCATAATAATCATTTTCATACTGAAAACTAAAGGAATTGAGCTTCAAAAATGATAAATTAGCCATACATGCTTCTAGTGGATCAAATAGCCAAATCACAAGCTGGAATCCATGTTCTTTTGCATATTCCTGCTGGGCATGCTTTAATAATTCACCTACACCTTGTTCACGATATGTTTTCTCCACACCAATCATGTGTGAGTGTAAATACATTTTTTCATGTCCATAGCCAACAAAGCAGTAGTTAAAGCCAATCAGCTTTTCGTCTAAATACGCTCCAAGTACTAATCCACCATTTTGTACAGCCGCTAACAATTGATGAGAAGGAATAGCCTGACTCCCCCAAATACTTTCGTTTAAAATTTGTACCTCTGCAACCTCTGTAGGTGTCATTATTTTTTGAATACGTACTCTCTCTAACATCATGCTGACCCCTCCTTTGTATTCCCTGACTTCAATGCTAACAATACCGCCCTTGTAAGGATTTCAACTCCAGTTACTAGCCGCGCCTGCTTAAATTTCATCTTCGGGTGATGTAGTCCAGGTGTTAGTCCACAGCCTAAACCTAACATCGTAGATTTTAAATGAGGGCGTTGAACAGCATAGTGATGAAAATCTTCTCCTCCAGGTGTATGAACTGGCTTTCTTAAATTCGACAACCCTGTTGCTTGCACGATTGCTTGCTCCATAAGATATTGAGCAGTTGGATCTACCTCAGCAGCTACTACATTTGCTACTGTACGTAATTCAATCTGCACTTTATGCAAAATCTTGGAAGAATCAATAACCCTCTTTACTCCCTGTGCCAGTGCATCCATTACATCATTTTGTTGAGCTCGTATATCAATGGTGAACGATGCACTCCCAGGAATAATATTGCCGGATTCTCCTCCTGCATGGAATTTGGTCATCTTAATTGATACAGGAATCATCGGATCTGTATGAATCGTTCTTAAATCTTCGATTATAGTTGCTCCTACTTCAATGGCATTCACGCCGAGATGCGGTCTTGCAGCGTGGGCATCTTCTCCGATGATTTCCCCTTCCATTAATCGAGAAGCTCCATGATGCAACGCGGCACAATATGTACCATCTTCAAGCTCATGGACAGGTCTTACATGGACACCAAATAAAAAGTCTAAATCGTCCATTATTCCTTCTTTTAAAATGGAGAGAGCCCCTGTTCCTTTTTCTTCAGCTGGTTGGAAAATCACACGAATTGTACCGTTGAATGATGGAGCAAGCTCTTTCAAAAGTAGAAGAGCACCGATTGCCATCGTCATATGTCCGTCATGGCCACAGGAGTGATTCGCACGAAATTCACCATCTACTTCCTGCCATAACGCATCAATGTCCGTACGTAAACCGACTTTAGGATGACCATTACCTATGTCAACATAAAGCCCTGTGCTGTTTTTAAAGCGTATTGGTGAATAACCTTCGCGTGTTAGTAAATCGAAAATATAATTTGTTGTTTCTACCTCATGCCAGCTTATTTCTGGATTCGCGTGCAAATACGCGAAAATCTCCATTAATCTTGGCCTCAAACGACTCAAAGCTTCCTTCATAGCATCCAACTCCTTAATTTTTCATACTATTAAGATTATTATAAATGAAAATGAAAACTTTTCTACACAGAAACGTCCCGCATTCAGCAAATTAACTACATGTTACAGCTTTTCACTTTCATATTGGAGATAATTTTCATATCGAAGCATAAGAACTAGGTTGGTTGAATAACCACCTCTTATTCATTTTTATTGATTAGAAAGATGCTGATTTCCGCTAAATGCTACATCGAGCTAAAAATATGCATATAATAAGTAAAGGATCAGACTTATCCTCAAAAGTTTGGGATAACATTTGTTAAATCAACCACACGTTATGTGAAAAGTATCAACAAAATATCTCTTAATACAAAAAAATGCAAGTACAGTTATTTGAATAACTGTACTTGCATCTTTTGATTAATTAATACCTCGCATAGCTTTTGAAATAATTGGCGAAAGTACTAATATTATTATTCCGAAAACAATTGATAATGAGCCTAAGAAACCGAAGTATGTGAATTCACTTACCACTTCATAGACTTTTACAAGTTGTGCGTTGATCGCTTGCGCTGCTGCACTTGTTAAGAACCAAAGTGACATCGTTTGTGCAGCAAAAGCCTTCGGAGCCAATTTTGTAGTAACTGACAACCCTACTGGCGATAATAATAACTCCCCAACTACAACTAAAAAGAATGATAATACTAGCCACCATGGACTTACTAAATCTGTACCACCAGATAAATACGCTGGAAGCATCATCACTAAGAATGACAATCCTGCAAAGAATAATGCATAAGCGAATTTACGCGGTGTAGATGGTTGCTTATCTCCCCACTTCATCCATAACATGGCAAATAACGGAGCCATTGTAACGACGAATAAAGGGTTTAATGATTGGAACCAAGAAGATGGAATATGAAAACCACCAATATCCAATCGTGTACGACTATCTGCATACGTTGCTAAAATAGTCGCCCCTTGTTCTTGGATTGCCCAAAACATTACAGCCGATAAAAACAAAGGAATATAAGCGAGCACGCGAGACTTCTCGTCCTTCGTTGTTTTCTCACTGCGATACATATAAATAAAGTACACCGTTGGAATTACAATACCTAGCGCCGTAATAATTAAACCAAAAACATTCACTGTTAGTACGCCAGTTTTGATACCAATTGCCCCAGCAATAATAATAAGTAGCGCTAAAATCCCAAATCGTGTAAAGACTTTTTTCCGTTCTTCAGGCAGTAACGGGTTGTTTACCTGTAACCCTGCTAACCCTAAATATTTTTTTCCTGTTAATTTAAAAATTATTAAACCCATTAACATCCCTACCCCTGCTACACCAAAGCCTAGGTGGAAACTATACTGTTGTCCAATTGTTCCGACAATTAATGGTGCAAGGAATGATCCCATGTTAATGCTCATATAGAAAATTGAAAAACCTGCATCACGACGACTATCTGTATCAGCATACATATCTCCGACAATGCTTGAAACGTTCGGTTTTAATAAGCCTGTCCCAATGACAATAAAGAACATTGAAACAAATAACATGCTTGCGCCACCAGGTAACGCTAGCAGGAAATGTCCAATCATAATGAACACGCCACCATAGAAAATAGTCCTACGTGTACCTAGTATTCGGTCAGCAATCCAACCACCGATAATCCCTGACATGTAAACCAATGATCCGTAGATAGCCATAATTGAGTTCGCTAGTCCACGATCTAGGCCTAAGCCGCCTTCATGCAATTCATAATACATAAAGAAAATCAGAATTGCTCGCATACCGTAGTATGAGAATCGTTCCCAAAATTCAGTGAAAAATAATGTAAAGAGCCCTTTAGGGTGTCCGACAAAGCCATTTTGAGGGACGGATTTTACAATTTCATCTTTAGTAGACATAAAAATATCCTCTCCCGATTTCATTATTCAATAATAATATTATTACCCAATAGTAAAGATAAAAACTTTATTTCACCATACTAAAGCGTTTTAAAAACTTTTTCAAGAGTTTTAAAAAATGTTGGAATTTTACACCTTTTCTTTAAATTCAGAATGATTTCCATAGAATTGTACGAAACCCGTTGATATTCTTAAGTTTTCTGATTCTTAAATATCTACTAAATTATAAACCGCCTTGAAATTATTCTAAAATATTTTATAGTCAGATTTTTTACTTTTTAAACAAAAAAGCTAGTATTATCTATAATTTCATTCACAGCGATACAAATTCGCTTTTTCGATTACAAAAAAGCACGCTAGAAACACGAAGTGCTTCTAGCATGCTTTTAAAACAATGATGTTATTCATTATTTAATTACATATTGTTGGAATTTTGCGTAATCCGCTTCTTTTACCTCTATTGTTAGCAGCGTACCA
Source organism: Lysinibacillus sp. NPDC059133 (assembly GCF_042755925.1). Classification (NCBI taxonomy): domain Bacteria; kingdom Bacillati; phylum Bacillota; class Bacilli; order Caryophanales; family Bacillaceae; genus Lysinibacillus; species Lysinibacillus sp. NPDC059133. The sequence continues at coordinate 23,712 of NZ_JBHZDH010000046.1, forward strand.
TTTTCTTCATACGCTGTTTCATAGACAGAGGCATTTTCATTTAAATAAGAAACGATATTCCCTTGTTCGTACGGAATGAGCATTTTACATGTTACATAATCAGAGAAAATATGCTGACGTATCATTTGCAGTAATTCTTCTAATCCAATCCCTTGCTTCGCTGAAATCCAAATATTATCACCACTAATAACAGGATAAGGAACGTTTGCTATATCCGCTTTATTATACACATAAATCGTCGGAATCCCTTCAACGCCAACTGCTTTAAGCGTTTCATTTGTTACTTCCATCATAAAGCCGTGCTCAGAATTGGAAACATCCACAACATGGAGTAATAAGTCGGCATCACGAGCCTCTTCTAGAGTTGAGCGGAATGCCTTGACTAGATGATGCGGTAATTTACTAACAAAACCAACTGTATCTGTTAATAAAAATGTCTTTTTATCAGGTAATTCTATTTGACGGACAGATGTTTCAAGTGTGGCAAAGAGCATATCCTTTTCAAACACTTGCTTATGATCTTCCTGCCCTATTTTCGAAAGTAGCTGATTCATAATAGTTGACTTACCAGCGTTCGTATAGCCAACAATGGAAACGACAGGGACGGCATTTTTACGTCGTTGTTTACGCTGCGTCTCTCGTTGCTCCTTTACATGCTCTAGGTCCTTCTTTATTTTCGCAATCTGATCCTCAATTTTACGACGGTCTAGCTCGAGCTTTGTCTCACCGGCACCACGGTTTTTAAAGCCACCCCCTGTGCCGCCACCTTGACGACTGAGAGAAGCATGCAAGCCAACCAAACGAGGTAGCATATATTGCAATTGTGCTAACTCAACTTGCATCTGTGCTTCACTTGTTTTAGCACGACGTCCAAAAATATCTAAAATCAACATCGTTCTATCAATAACCTTCGTCTCTAAATCGCGCTCTAAATTACGGATTTGTGAAGGTGATAATTCATCATTAAAAATCACTAAATTTGCTTGTACTTCATCATAAAAGTTTTTTATTTCTTCAATTTTCCCTGTTCCAACATAATGAGATGGCGTAACGCGCTCTAAATTTTGTGTGACAATGCCGGCAACTTCAACATTTAAAGCTTCAGCTAAATTTTTTAGCTCCTCCATTGAATAATCAAAATGCTCATCATTCCGTAAATTTACGCCAACTAAAATAGCTTTTTCCAACAATATATCTACTTCTTTAATTCTATCCATCCACAAACCTCCCACCAATGCCTTTGATGCTACTACGACAAATTTTCTTCATCTTACCATATAATGTCCTAATTCGTGACGTTTAATAGTTAACTCTTATCTTTAGTAACATGTATATCGTAAAAAAGGCGCCTTCTCTGCAAAAGGCGCACTTCATTTATTTACTTACGTTCTTCTTTTAACAATACTTCAGTGCGATTGAATTCGTCTTCAATATCTTTATTCGGTTTATATGTCAAAATACTGACAATAACCGCAACGATTAAGCAAACTAAGAAGCCTGGAACAATCTCATATAATGTATCTGATAAGACCTTTATTTTCCCCCAAATAATGGCGGTTGCAGCACCAGCTACCATTCCACTGAGCGCTCCGTAATTCGTTAATTTCCTCCAATACAGTGACAGCAATATTACAGGACCGAACGCTGCACCAAAGCCAGCCCAAGCAAAGCCCACTAAGTCTAAAATAGAACTATCTGGATTCCATGCTAAAATCCCTGCGACAATAGCTACAACTAAAACAGCGACACGGCCAATAAAGACATAATGCTTATCATCTGCTGTTTTATTAAATAATGCTTTGTAAATGTCTTCAACAAGCGCTGACGAAGTAACAATTAATTGTGATGAAATCGTACTCATAACTGCAGCTAATATGGCAGCTAGCATTATACCTGCAATAAATGGATGGAATAAGATTTGGCCAAGTACAATAAATACTGTCTCAGCATCCTTTAACTCACCAGCATTTTGTTCAAAATAAGCCACACCTACTAATGCTGTGGCAATCGCTCCGAATAAACTTAACATCATCCAGCCAATACCGATACGGCGAGCTTGCTTAGTTTCTTTTACTGAGCTAATGGCCATAAAGCGTACGATAATATGTGGTTGTCCAAAATAACCTAGTCCCCATGCAAGTGATGAAATAATTAGTGCTGTTGTTGCATGTGAAGATAATAAGTTTAGATGTTCAGGATTTACGGCTTTAATGGATGCTAGTGTGTCTCCGAGTCCACCTGTTAAAGACAATCCAAATAACGGTACAGTAATAAGTGCTACAAACATAATAAGTCCCTGTAAAAAGTCTGTATAACTAACTGCTAAAAATCCTCCAAATAATGTGTACGCCACAACAACAGCAGATACAATTAATAAGCCAGTATGGTATTCATAGCCAAATGAACTATCAAAAAATTTGCCCCCCGCTACCATTCCTGAAGAAACATAAAATGTAAAAAAGATTAAAATAATTATACCTGATGCAATTCTTATTAGCTTTGTATTGTCACGTAAACGATTATCTAAATAACTTGGAATAGTAATTGAGTCATTGGCAACTTGTGTATATACACGCAGTCTCGGCGCTACCAATAGCCAATTCAAATAGGCGCCAATTGTTAAACCAATGGCAATCCAAGCCTTTGCAAGTCCAAATAAATAGATCGCACCCGGTAAACCCATTAACAGCCAACCTGACATATCTGCTGCACCTGCACTTAGCGCTGTAACAGCAGGTCCTAGCGAACGCCCCCCGAGCATGTAATCCGTTAAATTCGATGTTTTAATAAATGCATACCAGCCGATTCCTAGCATGGCGATCATATAAATAATAATTGCAAGTAATTGATATGTGTTTTCAGACATATATTTCCCCCTATTTCCCCTTTAGTCTATTTATTAATAATTCTCTATAATCAAAATACCACAAATATACAAAATAACCTATAAATATTCAAAAAGTGAATTCTGAAATTTATACTAGCATCACATTTCATAAAGTGTGTTAAACTAGTGCCATCTATAACACGATAAAGAAGGCGAAATATATGACATTTGAAGAAATGAAAGCTCATCTTATAGAGCGGATATTACAACAGCAACTCGTTACTGCCACAATCAGTCAACCACGTATGAAATCAAACGAAGTAAAACGTATAAAACTAAAACCTTTATTACTAAAGGATACTTACCATATACAAGTTGAATATCAATTTGAACGTATTTTAAAACATGAAAATGTTCTATTAGAAGATTTCTCTGAGAAGCTAGAAGCATTTTTTAACGATTACCGTCAAGCACATGTTGATTTTATTGATGAAAAAATACAAGTGCAGCTATCAAAAAAGAACAAAGTACTATGGAAATCTGATAAGTCCTCAACGCCAAAGCAAGTCAATTTAGCGCATAATCGCAAGAAAAATTATTTACTGGAAGAGGATAAGCCGTACCCGTTTTTAATTCGTCTCGGGGTGCAAACAGAAGAAGGAAAAATAAAAAAACAAAAATACGATAAGTTTAAACAAATCAACCGCTTCATCGAATTTATTGATGATGCATTAACATATTTACCAAAGGATCGTCAGGTTCGTATTTTAGATTTCGGTTCAGGTAAATCCTATTTAACATTCGCCTTATACCATTATTTAAAAATCGAAAAAGGCTTAGACATTCGTGTCACTGGTTTGGATTTAAAGAAGGAAGTCATTGAAGAATGCTCACAAATCGCACAGGATTTAAGCTATGAACAACTCGAATTTCTAGTAGGAGATATTAATGATTATAACGAGGAGTCTGCTGTGGACATGGTGGTAACGCTACATGCTTGTGATGTTGCCACTGATATGGCATTGGCCCGCGCTGTGAAATGGGGAGCAAGCGTTATTTTAAGTGTCCCTTGTTGCCAGCATGAGCTAAATCGCCAGCTTAATACACCAACTCTTGATATCATGCTTCAGCACGGTCTCGTACGCGAGCGTTTTGCAGCGCTCGCAACGGATTCAATCCGAGCGGAAATTTTATCACTCGTTGGCTATGAGGCACAATTGCTGGAATTTATAGATATGGAAAATACACCGAAAAACATTTTAATAAGAGCCTATCATACTGGTAAAAAGCCGAGCTCTGAACAGCGCGCTAACTATGATACCTTTTTAAAGTTGCTAAATGCCAAGCCATTTTTAGCGAATGAGTTACAAGCTTACCTATAAAATGCCGCGGTATTTGTGAGCGAAGCACAGGTATTCACGCTCCTTCCGCGGGTATTTCTGAATTTGCTTAATCAAATTAAAAGGGCGGTCCAGTAACTTCTGGACCGCCTTCTTTCTATTATAGTTCTTGTCGTAATGCTTGAATAACGTCAATTTTTGTGGCCTTACGTGCTGGACGATAGCCTGAAATCATCGCTACCCCAATACTAATCGCTGATGCAATAAGAACGAGCTGCCAAGGAATAAGTGAAAATGTAATTTCACTTTTACTAAATGCATCTTCACCTGTTGCTGCTTCTAGAATTAAAGGCAATGCAGCATTTGCTACAAAGCTAATAACATATGAAATGGCTACCGCTATCAAAGTACCAATAATACCAATGAACGTACTTTCCATTAAGAACAATCGTTGAATAAGTTTTGGACTTGCTCCGATTGCCTTTAAAACACCAATTTCACGAGTACGCTCTGTAACTGCCATTGTCATTGTATTGAAAATGCCAATCGAGGCGATCAAGACAGCAATTGTTCCTACAAATATTAAGCCGATTTTTAAAACTAGGAAAAATACATTCATTTGATCCAATTGTTCAGTAACTGAATAAACACTATAGCCTTTGTCTTTTAGTTTATCTAATATCGGCTTTACATTTTCCATGCTATCCGCAAAAATATTGAACTCCGAATAAAACATGTCATCCTCTTTAACTTTACCTGTTGCAGCTAAATTTGAAGTTAACATTGACTTTTGCTCTGTATCCATATAGATAGAGCTATTGATCATCCAATCATAAGAAGGCTTTTTCATAACACCGACAATCGTATATTTCATTTTCTCTGTCTCTTCTGCCCCATCAGCATGTGGCATTAATGATAATTCGATCTCTTTACCAATTAATGAGTCCTTATAACCTTCCTCACTACCATTATAATACGTGCCTTCTGCTTCAGCTTTTTTACTCTTTTCTTCAATAATTTTACGCTCAGCATCATTTATTAATGTTTGAGCAAAATGATAACCTACAACGATTTCGTTTGGCTTTGTTGGATATTTCCCTTCCTCAAGCTTGCCATTTACTTGCTCAAAATCATGCATATTCGCAACGTATACATCAGATTGTGTATCTCGACCCTCAAAAAATGAATGCGCAGATGCATTGACAGTAATCGTTTCGAGTACCGTTTCCACATGTTCTATACTTTTTATTTCATGGATTTGTTCCTCTGTAAATTGATCATTACCAAACACTTGAATTTTCGTAACCTTTTCATCCGATAATATTTCATTACGTATGGAATCCTGAAGCCCAAACCCAACTGATGCGAGGACAATCAAAAATGCACAGCCCATCGTTGCCGCTAGTACTGTCATAAACACACGTAATTTATTTTTCTTTATATGCTGTGTAACAAAATCTAATTGATCTTTAAATAACATGTTATGCTTTCTCCTTTACAAGTTCCCCGTCGTACATGCGGAAACGTCGATGTGCTATTGTTGCTACTTCCTCGTCGTGAGTAATGATGACAAATGTTAAACCAAGCTCACGGTTTAGACTTTGAATGAGCAGCAATATATCTTGCTCAGTTTCCGAATCAAGACTTCCTGTCGGTTCATCTGCCAACAAAATAGGTGGATTTGTAATTAGGGCTCTCGCAATACTAACACGCTGTTGCTGACCGCCCGATAATTCATTTGGGTAATGGTCTGCCACCTCCGTTAAACCAACCTTGTCCATTAATTTTTTTACCTTTTCTGAGCGCATAGCTTTCTTGATACCTTGTAACTTCAGTGGTAGTTCTATGTTTTCAAACGCTGTTAAGCCTGGCATCAGTTGAAAGTTTTGAAAGATAAATCCGAACTGTTGCAAGCGAAAAGCTGCACTTTCTACTTCAGTGAGATTAGCTGTTTCCTTTCCGTTTACCTTAATAGATCCTTGTTCGGATTTCATAAATCCAGCTAATATTTGTAATAAGGTTGATTTACCGGAGCCACTTTTACCAACAATTGCGACAATCTCTCCTTTTTTCACCTCAAAGTTAACACCTTTTAATACCGGAACCTGCTTTTCCTTGCCTTTCTTTCCAATTAAAAATGTATGTTGTAAGTTTTCGACTTGAATCATTTTCAAATAAACGCCCCTTCCACATTCTTTAGATTCATCACCATAACGTAGGTTGATTTCCTTTCCTACAAAAGTCATCCTAGATTTTAGGTTATGAGCCTTTCCTTCTCCATTGTAGTAAAGAATTCTTAATAAAGTTGAAGGATAAAAATGAAGATATTCTTAAGAAAAGGAGAAACTATTAACAAAACAATTCCTTTACATTCTCTTTACAATTCATTCAAAAATTTATTCGAAATTTTATGTTCCAATAGCATCTTTTTGTATGAAACAGAAGGGGCAACTCTTTACAAAACCTACTCTCAAGGTTCTTTTCTGTATTAATAAAAACAAATACAGTAATGCCCTTATTATTTTATGAACAAATTGTATATTACAGGATTGTAAAGTTTTATGGAGAATAGAAGAATTTTATGTAGATAAATTAAAGATTTTGTTATGATAGTAAAGTTTAGAGGCCAATTTATTTATATCCAGGAGGATTCGATTTACATGCTTAACTCAAAAAAACAAGACCCTTTCTTTATAGCTTTGCATAAAATTGCTGAGAATATGAGAGAGGCCGTACATTACGCAAATGATTTTCGTATTAACAGTGTAGCTGACCTAAAAGAGATTAGCATTACTATGAAAAATTACGAAACAGCTGGTGATAAGCTCATTCACGAACTAATCGTGATGCTAAACAAATCATTTATGACACCTATCGAGCGCGAAGACATTCTAGAATTTGCAATTCGTATGGACGACGTATTAGATGGTACGGAGCATTGTATCGCTCATTTTGAAATGTTCTCTCTAACAGAAGTTGACGAATCGATGCGTACTTTCTTAGGCTATATTTCAAAAGGTGCAGATGAAATTGTGAAAGCAACAGAAGAGTTAAAGAAAAAGAATCTTATTGGCATGCGCCCACACGCAATTCTAATTAAAGATTACGAGCGTGAGTGTGATGAAGTACAACGTTCGTCTATTAAACAACTATTTTTAAATGAAAAAGATCCAATTCGAATTATTAAATATAAAGATATATATGAACAACTTGAAGATATCGCTGATCATTGCCAAAACGTTGCAAATACTATGGAAACAATTATCATGCGTAACGCGTAATTAGGAGATGGGCACTTACAATGAACACAATCATTATTCTAACCGTACTGGTCGTTATCTTTGCCCTAACATTTGACTTTATCAATGGCTTCCATGATACAGCAAATGCTATCGCAACTTCAGTTTCCACTAGAGCATTAAAACCTCGCGTAGCTATCATGATGGCTGCGACGATGAACTTTATCGGAGCTATTACTTTCGTCGGTGTTGCAAAGGCTCTAACAAAAGACATTGTAGATCCATTCTCTTTAAATGCTTTTGAAGGAGACACGACAGGCTCAATCGTTATTTTAGCAGCATTAATCTCCGCTATTATTTGGAACTTACTAACATGGTATTTCGGTATTCCATCGAGTTCTTCACATACTCTGATTGGGTCCATTGCTGGTGCAGCAGTTGCATCTGCCGGCTTCGGAGTTCTAAACTATGGTGGTTTCACTAAAATCATTATGGCCCTAGTGCTATCACCAATCCTTGCGATTTGCGCTGGCTTTATTATGATGACACTGTTTAAATTATGGTTTAAAAACTTAAATTTATATCGTACGAATAAAGGTTTCCGTACGATGCAAATTTTCACAGCTGCAATTCAATCTTTTACACATGGTACAAACGATGCACAAAAGGCAATGGGGATCATGACGATGGCGTTAATCGCTGGTGGTTTGCATTCAGGAGATGAAATTCCTTTCTGGATACGAGCTGCAGCGGCAACTGCAATGGGGCTTGGTACCTCTATCGGTGGCTATAAAATTATTAAAACAGTCGGCGGTAAAATCATGAAAATCCGTCCTGTAAACGGAGTTGCAGCAGATTTAGCATCTGCTTCAATAATCTTCGGTGCTACATTAATTCACCTACCAGTATCTACAACACATGTTATTTCTTCCTCTATCATGGGTGTCGGCTCTGCACAACGTGTACGTGGTGTGAACTGGGGTATGGCGCGTAAAATTGTAACTACTTGGGTTATTACAATGCCAATTTCTGCAGTTATGGCAGCTATTATTTACTTTTTGTTATCGTTATTCTTTTAACTTCTTTCAGCGGGTGTCCAAACACCCACTGAAATAGAGGAACTCAGTCTAAGAACGCCACGTCCTGTGGCAACGACTGAGTGACCAACATCACGTTGGCCCAAAGCCTCCGGCGGATGTCATAGAATCGGAAAGGAGTGCTTAAAGGATGTTAGCCTAAAAATCATCGCATCCATGCGATAACGGCTAACTGACCTGCATCGTGCAGGCCTAAGCACAAAGCCGATTCTGGACGCAATTATGCCAAGGCATAATTGATTTTGATCGATACTAAGACTCCTGTTCCTTGTTGAACAGGAGTCTTTTCATTGTCACACGACAAAATGCGACACATCCTTTACACTATTTTAAAAAGGAGGACAGTACCTACTATGAAAACTTTTTCAGCTTTTATAACAACCCATGCTAAAGCTATCGTAGCCTTGTGGTTCGTAATTTTTATTACCATGGCTATGTTTGCCATACAACTTCCAAGTAAGCTTCATGGAGATGGTTTTTTTGTTAAAGGCGATCATACCTACGTAACAAATGAGCTTGCAAAAACATTTGATATGCCTTCTGATACAATTTTGGTCGTCTTCAATCCAGCTGACGATAAGAAAATTCAAGATACATTAAAAAAATTAGAAAAAGTTAAGGAGATTCATTCAATCCAGTCACCACTTGATGATCCCTCTTTACAAAAGAATGGTATAGCTTATGCCATGGTTCATATTAAAAATAATGTTGATCATCTACCTGATGTTGTGAAAGACATTCGCTCATTAATAGAGAATGATGGTGTGAGCATTACAGGTGGGCCTGTTATTTCAGCAGATATCAATACAGCAAGTCAAAAGGATTTAGCATCAGCGGAAGCAATAGGCTTACCAATCGCTATCATAGTGCTATTACTAGCTTTCGGTACTGTCGTTGCTTCAATCTTACCTATCATTATCGGGGTTGTTACTGTTGTCACTGCGTTTGGAATTTTGACTTTGTTTAGCGGTAATATCAATTTATCGATTTTTGTGTTAAATATAGTACCAATGCTTGGACTTGCATTAAGCATTGATTTTGCCTTGTTGTTTATTAACCGGTATCGCGAAGAACGTGCACATACATCCATTGTACAGGCTATTCAAACGGCGATAGAGACAGCTGGTCGCTCTATTATCTTTTCTGCTGTTTGTGTCATGATCGGCTTAGGTGCCATGATTGTCATCGACGTTGAAATTTTTCAAAATATCGCTTTAGGAGGCGCAATTGTTGTATTCCTTGCAGTACTTTCTGGCTTAACCTTACTACCTGCTACGATGATGTTATTAGGAGATCGCCTTAATAAATGGCGCCTATTACGTGCAAAACCCGGTGGTGCAAATCGTTGGCGTGGCTTTGCTGGCTTTGTCATGAAACATCCAGTGACCATCATTATTGTGGCATTATTATTACTAGGTATTGGTATGATTCCATTGAAGGATATTAAACTTACAATTCCTCAGGTGGATTCATTACCAACAAAATATGAGGCACGTGCAGCTTATGATCAATTAGACAAAACGTTTGGACTTGGTGATACCTCAACTTTATATTTGCTAGCAGAACGTAAGGAAGGTTGGCAAGATCGTGAGGCAAGAGAGCTTATTTACAATATTCAAGAAAAGTTACTTGAGGACCCTCTAGTGAAGCAAGTATCAACCATTTATACGACGGCTAACATTAAGTCTCCTGAGGAACTGACGGCTTCTTTGAAAATTCCCCAAGTGGCAGAACAATTAACACCAATTCTAAATACGTTTTCTAAAGATAAACAACTCTTTATCCCAATTACATTGGATGCAGCCGGTTCATCGACTACTGCTCAACAATTTGCTCGAACATGGAAAGATAAAGATTTAGGTGTCGATTTTGCTCTCGGAGGTCACGCGAAATTCAATCAAGAAATTTTTGATGAAATCTCTAGTAAAATCTTCTTGGCTGTAGCCATTATTATCGTATCAACATTCTTTATTTTAATGCTCGCTTTCCGCTCTATTTTAATCCCACTGAAAGCGATTATTATGAATATCATTGGACTTTCATCGGCCTTCGGTATTCTCGTCTACATTTTCCAATATGGACATTTAGGTATTGAAGCTGGTTCGATCGTCCTAATTATTCCAGTAATCGTATTTTGTCTTGTATTCGGCTTAAGTATGGACTATGAAGTCTTTTTAATATCTCGTATTCAAGAGGAATATCAAAAAGGGGCGGATAATACACGTGCCACGATTGATGGTCTAACCTCTACAAGCCGTATCATTACGTCAGCAGCGCTTATTATGATTGTTATAACAGGAGCATTCGCTTTCACAGATGTGATGCCTGTGAAGCAAATTGGGGTTGGTATAGCTATTGCAGTCGCCATCGATGCAACGATTATTCGTCTCATGCTCGTTCCAAGTCTTATGAAGCTCTTTGGGGATTGGAATTGGTGGCTACCTTTCGCGAAGAAACAAAAATAAAAGAATCCGCAACCTTCCGTGAACTCTCACACAAAGGTTGCGGATTTTTCTTTATTTTGAATAAATACGGTCGTACCATTCTTTTGCTGCTTGTACCTCAGGCATTGTTAGCTGATGACCATAATTAAACCATGCAGTTGTCACCTCTGCCCCAGCTGACGTTAAAAGCGTCTCTAAGTCTTCGGATTCCTGAGCAGTACACATTGGATCATTCGTTCCGGCACCAATAAAGACAGGAATAGAAGAAAGTGTAGGCAATTTAATATCGCGTCTAGGCACCATTGGATGATGCAGGATTGCACCTGCTAGAGCATCCTCATAATGGAATAATAGGCTAGCAGCAATATTCGCGCCATTAGAGTAGCCGATAGCAACAACTCGATTACGGTCAAAACCATACTGCTGTGCCGCTTCTAATAAAAAGTCATTTAATTCCTTCGTACGGAAAATTAAATCCTCTATATCAAAAACACCTTCCGCTAATCGACGGAAAAAGCGTGGCATACCATTTTCAAGTACATTTCCACGGACACTTAAAATGCTTGCTGTCTCATCAATTTCCTTTGCAAGGCCAATTAAGCTTTGTTCATTCCCACCTGTACCGTGTAACAATAAAAAAGTTGGTTTTGTTTCATCTGTTCCTTTATGAAAAACGTGTTGCATTTACAGTCCACCTCTCGATTACCTTGAATTCGAGATAATTGTAGCCTGCGGCAAAATTAAATTCAAGCTCTTTGTCTTATTAATTTCGCGATTTTCACTATTTGGCTGTTCCTTATGATCTTTATAAAATTTTGTGATCGTAAATACTGAAAATAAACAAGCAGCTAGAACAACAACAATAACTATTCCCACTAATTTTTTCCCATTCATTCGTTAGTATCCCCCGAATTACTTATTTCTTTTTACGAAAACCTTCTTCAAGTAAATATTCTTTCGCAGCATCGTGTGTACCAAAGGCTTCCTCTAAATTTTCTCCATGATAAACATTCCACGAACGTTGCTCAAAGGCTAGCATTAATTGAGCACCTTCACGATTTTGCCATATCTCTTCGATTGGCTCTTGCTCCTCTGCTTCTTCCGATAAATATTGAATGGCATCTTCAATAATTTCACGAAGCTGTTGTTCATCGAAGTCACGAATATTTACTAGGCCTTTATCATTTGCTTCTTCCTCATAGCGCAATAAATCACCGACAAATACGAAGCCGTTGCCATTTGGGTGTAGTTTTTCCACAACAATCGTCTTTTCATAAAGGCTATCCATAAAGTGATAATTTACGCGTTTCAACGAAATTTCCTTCTTTGTCAGTTTAGGAAATGAGTCGATGATGGCTTGCTTTTGTTCAAATGTTAGCATATAAAAATGCTCCTTTTCTATTCAATCTACCTTACAGTATAACTTATTTTTTCTGTTATATCGAAGTAAATTAGGCAGTTCTAAAATAGTGGCTTCTCATCCATAGCGTGTGGTTGATTTCCGTTCCGGCTGGGCGCTTTCCCGGGGGCGCCCGATGATCCCCAAGGAGTCGCCCAGTCGGAACGAAGATCAACTTTTTCACATGGCCTACGCTTTAACAAATAATACCCCTAACTTTTGATGATGCGACAAAAATAGTAATATATTTACGAAAGTCAGGGCTAACAATTCTAATATAAGGTAAAAAAACCGCTTAAACTCCCTACGGATAAAGCAAAAGCACACCGATGCGGCTCATACCTTGTCCACGGAAAGCGAAGCGGATTTTACCTTTTACAATTATGCCAGAATTCTTACGGAAGACTTCCCCAGTCCCCCACAATTCATAACATTTTATCTTTTACAAACTGAATAACATGTGCAACGTATAGTTCACGGTAAGGGACAAATTGTGCTGTACCTACCGGGCGCACAATTTTCGCTCGTTGACCATCAGGGAAATATTCATAGCCTTCAATATTCAGAGTAGCTGTTTCTCCTAAAAAGAATGCCTCTGCCTCATCAAGCTTTGCTCGAACGACTCCTGACACTTCCTCATATTGCAGTTCAAATGATTCCCAATCATGTTTGAATGGATATATATAAACATGACAAAATTCATTGTCAATCATGTTTTCTGAAACGATACTACAAGATGTCATGCCCATTTTAACAACTTCGTGTACGTCGACATCGAGCCCTAGCTCTTCCTTCACTTCACGAATTCCTGATTCTACTGTCTCTACGGCTAATAGATGCCCTGCCGCTGTAATATCAAGCAAGCCAGGGTAGTCCTTTTTTTGTGAACTACGGATTTGGAAATAGATATAGTCCTCATTGACAAGCCAACAGTGGAATGTTTCATGCCATAATCCTTTTTCATGTACCTCTGCTCTCGTTGCTGTCCCAATCTGTTCATGCTGTTCATTAAAAACTTTCACAATTTCTTGTTCCATTTTTTCGACTCCTATACAGACTTCGTAGCCTTTTTCTTAATCACGTTACGTTCATCATAAATATTGGATGCGATCACTTTTAATACTGCATAAAATGGTACAGCAATGATAATACCGATGAAACCTGCAATATTACCTGCTGCTAAAATAACTGTAATAACAGTTAACGGATGTATATCGAGTGTTTTCCCCATTACATTAGGCGTTATAAAGTTACTATCGATTTGCTGCGCCACGAGTGTGACAACAGACACCCATATGACTAACACTGGATCCTGAACAACGGCCACAATCAGTGCTGGTGTAAAGGCGATCCACGGTCCAATAAACGGAATCATATTCATAAAGAACGCGAATATAACAAGTAGCAACGAATATTCTAGACCTATAATTAAATACCCTACATACATAATGGATGCTAGTAAAAAACTAATCTGTAGCTGTCCTTGAATATAGCTACGTAAAACATCGTCAATTTCACTTAACGTCTTTTTCACCCATTCTCGACGTTCACCACTGAAATATTTATAAACTGACGGCGCAAATTTTTCATGATCCTTCAACATAAAAATAAAGAAGAATGGAATTAAAATAGCTAATAAAGAAACGGATACAACTGATTGTAAAAACGAAACTAGCCCCTTACTTGCTACAACGGCAAAATGCTGCACAGAATTCGCCATATTGTCGATAAAATCTTTTAACTGTGGCGGGAAGTTATCTTTGTTTCGCAACACATAATCGGCTGCATCTTGTATGCTAGCACTAATCTGTGGTACATTTTTCACTAAATTATTAACCTGCACTGCAATTGGATTACCAACAATCCAACCAAAGCCACCAACAAGCGCTATAAGTCCAATGATTATCGTTAATATACTTGCCCATCTCGGAAGTTTACGCTTCTCTAAAAACCTCTGAATCGGCTCCGTAACATAATACAACACACCGCCAAGTAACAAAGGTATAAAAATAGCCTTTAAGATAATTACAAGCGGCGAAAAAATCCAATGAATCTCTATAAAATATTTAATGACTAGTAGAACAAGCAAAACCCCTACGCCTACCTGAAACCAAACTTTCCTCGTCACTTTCTTCACTTCCTTTTATCACAGTTACTGAAAATACTACTTATATATTAACCATTTCGCAAGTATCCTACTATTTAATTTCCAAATAAAAGAGTTTCTAAACTAAAAAATTCGCAACTCACCAACGGGCAATCCTCGCAAGCCCCTCAAATGCTATAGCATCTGAGAAAGCTCGGACGGATTGTTTCCCCACAGGAGTGTCGCGAATTTCCACTAATGTCGCATAACGTAGTAGTCTATAATTTTGTATCTTCTACTGAATTTAAGTAATCTTCAATATCACCAATAACCGATTCAACACAACCGTCCTCAAATGGTGAAATTAAGCCTGCTTCTTTCACAAGCTTCGTAAAGGACATAGAGCCTCCTAAACCACATAAATGAACATAGTCCTTCCAAGCAGCTTCAAATTCTTCACGTGAACGTTTCCAGAATTGGAATGCACAAATTTGCGCTAACGTGTAATCAATGTAATAGAACGGACTTGAATAAATATGTCCTTGACGTTGCCATATACCGCCTGCTTCTAGATAGCTATTATGATCATAGTCACGATGTGGTAAATATGTCTCCTCAATTTTTTTCCACGCAGCTTTACGTTCAGCTGGCGTCATATTCGGATTTTCATAAATCACATGCTGGAACTCATCAACTGCAACACCGTAAGGAAGGAATAACAAGCCACTACTTAAGTGTGTGAACTTATATTTTTCGGTGTCTTCCTTAAAGAATAGCTCCATCCATGGCCATGTGAAAAATTCCATACTCATCGAATGAATTTCACAAGATTCATATGTTGGCCATAAATATTCTGGGATTCCGATGTTACGACTTGAATAGACTTGGAAAGCATGTCCAGCTTCATGTGTTAACACATCGATATCGCCAGAAGTACCATTAAAGTTCGAGAAGATAAATGGTGAGTGATAGTTTTCAATAAATGTACAGTAACCGCCACTCTCTTTTCCTTTCTTCGCCACTAAGTCCATTAATTCATGATCAATCATAAAGTTGAAAAATTCACCAGTCTCAGGTGATAGCTCTTCATACATTTTTTTACCGTTCGCAACAATCCATTCAGGATCGCCTTTTGGTGTAGCATTTCCCGATACAAAGTTGAATGCTTCATCATAGAACTTAAAGTCAGCAATACCAATACGCTTTGCCTGACGCTCATATAATTTTGTGGCAATAGGTACGATTAAATCACGAACTTGGTCACGGAATT
The DNA here is from genome assembly GCF_042755925.1 of Lysinibacillus sp. NPDC059133. NCBI lineage: Bacteria > Bacillati > Bacillota > Bacilli > Caryophanales > Bacillaceae > Lysinibacillus > Lysinibacillus sp. NPDC059133. The sequence continues at coordinate 39,414 of NZ_JBHZDH010000046.1, forward strand.
TCTTTACCATCTCTGCATTGTAATCAATGCGATTCATTCGAATATAGCCTAGCTCGACATAGTTTTTATAGCCTAATTTAACAGCGATTTCATGGCGTACCTTAACTAGCTCATCATAAAGTCGATCAAATTCCTCTTCATGATCAGCAAAAAAGCCAAAGCGTGCATCCGTAGCCGCCTTACGCACTTCACGATCAGTAGACTCTGCATATGGTCCAAGCTGAGCAAGCGTTAATGTTTCACCATTAAAGTCAATTTGCGCAGAGGCAACAAGTTTATTGTATTCTGAAACGAGCTTGTTCTCCTTTTGCATTAGATCAATGACTGCTGGTGAAAAGCCTTTAATTTGATAGGTTGCTAAATCAAATAATTGCTGACCCCATTTTTCTTCTAACTGCTCACGGAATGGTGAAACGATTAACGCTTTATAATACTCTGTTGTTACCTCTTCCAACTCAGGTCCAACCTCGTCAAAATAATCGCGTTCTGCATGATAAAATTCATCATTTGTATCAATCGAAGCACGAATGTACACTAAGTTCGCCATCGTTGCATAGTCATTACTCAATCCGTTTAATTTCTCAATTATTTCACTTTGCTCGTCCATCGTTTGCGCATTTTTAAATTGGTCAATTAAAGATAGTTGTTGCTCTTTCATTGCCGCAATTTTCGGACGGCTGTATTCATAGTCTTTAAATATTTTCATAGAAGTCCCCTCTTTCTGTCATATACCCCGTTATATTTCTATTATATGCCAAATCTATAGTATTAAGAAATAAATTAATGGCCAAATACATATGTTTTTAATAATGCTGCCCTTTCACGTAGCGTTAACTTTAATTCCACCGATTTTGGCGTTTTTGCCGCAACGACATCTACTTCAAAACCTAAAGACTCCGCTAAATATTTTGCACGCTTTAAATGAAAATCATTAGAGACAATCGTTATTTTCTTAGTTCCTTTAGGCAAAAGTTCTTTAGAAAATAATAAGTTCTCATAAGTTGAAGTAGATTGGTCTTCCACTACTATTCTATTAGTATCAATGCCATTGTCCTGTAAGTATTTAAGCATGACAGAAGCCTCTGTCCGATCTTCATCTGCCCCTTGCCCACCTGACACAATCACTTTTACATGAGGATACTTTTTCAAATACTTTACAGCCTCTTCTAATCTATTTTTCAAAGAAAGCGATGGAATTCCTCCCGGTTTGACCTTCGCTCCCAGGACAATCATGTATGTAGCTGTTCCATTTGCCGCTGGCTGGACCCCTTGTTTCATCTCCTCGCCGAGCCAAATATAAACAACAAAACAAATAGCAAGTAGTATAACCCCTAATCTTATTACCCATTTCTTCACGATTGATCCCCCCTTACCATTTATTAACGTGCAGAGAAAAAAAAGGATGCTTGTACTAAAATTACTGTACAAACATCCTGATCGATTATCTTAATATAAAGCGCTTAATAGAATCCTGTAACGCTGTTATTTCATCTGTTAAATCATTGGAAGATTCACTAACAACCTGAATGGCACGCTGTTGTTCATCAACGGATGCCGTTACCTCCTCTGATGCAGCAGCATTTTTCTCACTAATCATCGCAATGCTTTCGATAGATTGCATAATGTTATTCTTTGAGCTATTCAAATATTCTACTCCTGTAGTCATTTCTCTAATGATCGAAATGATTTCTTCTACGGCCAATTCTATTTCCTTAAAGGATGACTCTGTTATGGCAACCGAATCATTTTGCTGACGAACAATGGTGTTTGTTTTCTTCATCTCATCGTTCACCAAATTAGTTTCACTTTCAATTCCCTTTAAGGTTGTACGCACTCGCTCTGTTGCTACAGATGTTTGATCCGCTAACTTACGTACCTCCTCAGCAACAACTGCAAAGCCCTTGCCATGCTCCCCAGCTCTAGCCGCCTCAATAGATGCATTCAATGCAAGTAGATTCGTCTGATCAGAAATCTCCGTAATAGTACCGACAATCCCTTCAATTTCCCTGACTTTCACAATTAAGCTATTAAATACAACATGAACATTATTAATCACTTCTGAAGACTCGTGTGATGTCTCTTTTAAGCTCTTTAAATTTAAGAGCCCCTCTTGATTGGATCGCTTCATATGTTGAGATGCATCAAGCATTACTTCATTTTTGTCATGCAATACTTCAATCTGTTGTGCAAAATCAATGGCAGTTCTATTCGTATCCTCTGCATCTGAAGCTTGCATTACTGCACCGTTTGAAACCTCATTTATCGCTTTTACTATTTCATCTCCATAAGCGTTTGTTTCCTCTGTCACAGATGTTAAATTTGACGATGTCGATTGAATTTCTACAATAGCTTCCTCTACATCTGTAATTAATGTTTTCAGTTGATCAACCATTTCATTAAAGCCTTCATTTAACTGACCAATCTCATCTGAGCGTTGTAGATTTTCAATTTCTACAGTTAAATTCCCCTTGGCTACCTCACGTACACGTTTAGATAATTTTCGCACTGGTAAAGCTAAATGTCTTGAAACCATTATGACAACTGTAGTACCTATAATGATGGCACCTAATAATGTAATACCAATAACGAGTAATAATGAATTAGCCCCTTTATTAAAATCTTGCATATATGTACCTGATACAATGATCCATCCCCAATTAGGATCCTTTGCAGAATAAATTATTTTATCAGCTAATACATCTTGACCCGGTAGCGCAAACTCATATTGAGTATATCCCCCACCGGCAAGTGCTTTTTCGGTTACTTCCCGAATAAAGTAATTTCCGCTACTGTCTTGATCGTTCCATAGGTTATCCCCTTCTCGAGTCGGATGGGTTGTCAATGTCCCTTTATCATCTAAAACATATAGATAACCATACTCTCCTAAGTCTCCAGGATAATTAATTGGCCTCTTTCCTTCACTATCCTTTGGTCCTAGAAACGCCTCCCGCACTCGCTCCTGTGCAACTTCCAAAGGAACGTCGCCCCTTTTAACACTCTCATTTGCAAGCTCTATTAATTGCAAAGAAGATTCAACACTATTTTTAATAACTTGTTCACCAATATCATCCATACCTTTTTTTGCTTTACTATAGCTAACTAAACCTATAACTAAGCTAGGGATAATTAATAATGCTAATGAAATGATAATTAGTTTCCCCTGTATCGAACGTGAAAACTTCATGCTTTAGCCCCCCTCTTCTCCTCTTTCACTATGACTATTAATCTATATTATGTTATGATTTGGAATTTTCCACAATGGGTAAAACGTAATTTATGTTTGAATTATTCGCCTTTTTACGCAAATATGCTTGATAACTTAACGTGGGGGGTGGTTTCCATTCCTACTGGGCCCTTTCCTGGGGGGCGTTCAGCCTTCACTCCAAATCTAACAAATATGATTCCAAATTTTTAAAGAGGAGCTTCAAATATGCATATACACATTTCAATCGTTAAGAAAAAACTATCTTTCTACAGGGATATGCCTTATAGAAAAATAGTTTTTTGATTTTTATCTTAAATCAATTATGCCTCGGCATAATTGCGTCTGGAATCGGCCGGGGGCTTTAGGCCAACACGATGTTGGTCACTCAGGCGTTTTCACAGGATGTAAAGTTCTTAGCCTGAGTTCCTCTATTTCAGCGGAAGTTTGGACACCCGCTGAAAAGTGACTTAAAACTGTATTCATCACACCACCTATAGAGGTGTGAGACTTCTGTAACTGCCGTTGCACTTTCGTTACAAGAGACATTTACTGAAAGAAGTTAAAATGTTTAGACACTATCTTAGTTCTCGCCTATGATATGATTTTAATCCAAATCACTAAAGCTATTAAAGTAGCGAAAAGGGTTGGGATTGTTAAAATAATACCTATTTTCAAATACTGAACCCAGCCAATCTTTATTCCTTTTTGCTTCAGTATATGGAGCCATAACAATGTCGCAAGTGAGCCAATCGGTGTCATTTTAGAACCTAAATTTGTGCCGATGACATTTGCATAAATAAGCCCATCTTTAATAATTCCCGTTGCACTAGTTTCAGCAATAGCTAATGCATCAATCATTACAGTTGGTAGGTTATTCATAATAGCTGACAAAATCGCTGCTACAAACCCCATCGTTATTGTCGCTACCATCAACCCTTGCTGTATAGCGTGCTCTAATAGACTTGCTAGCAATCCTGTCATTCCTACATTTTTCAAGCCGTAAACAACCACATACATACCGATAGAAAAGAACACAATATTCCACGGTGCCCCTTTCACAACTCTCTTTGTATCTACAATATGGCTACGTCGTGCTAGTAGGAAAAAGATAGCTGCTACACCACATAAAATAAATGACACTGGAATTTTGAAAAACTCACTCGTTAAGAAACCAACTAATAGAATGGCTATAACATACCATGATAATAAAAATAATCTCGAATCACGAATGGCAAGCTTTGGATTATCAACTGCCTCGAGTGAATATTCTTTTGGAATCGAACGGCGAAAGACAATATAAAGTATAACTATGCTTGCTAGTAAAGAAACTAAGTTCGGTATCAGCATATGTAGGGCATATTCCATAAATCCAATACCGAAATAGTCTGCCGACACAATATTTGTTAAATTACTAATGACTAACGGTAAGGATGTTGTGTCTGCTATAAAGCCACTTGCAATAATAAATGGAAAGATCATTTTATCGGTTAAATTCAATTTACGGATCATTGCGAGAACAATTGGTGTTAGTATTAAAGCTGCACCATCATTGGCAAATAATGCTGAAACAATAGCACCTAGACAGGAAAGGTAAACGAATAAGCGTATACCACTTCCCTTTGCCACGCGTGCTATATGTAGGGCAGACCATTCAAAGAATCCTATTTCGTCTAAAATAAGTGAAATAAAAATAATTCCTATAAACGATAACGTTGCATTCCAAACAATCCCTGTCACCTCAACAACATCTTGCCAGGTAACAACTCCGAGCGTTAACGCAATTGCAGCACCAAAACAAGCAGACCAGCCGATTGATATTTTACGTGGCTGCACTATTACAAAAAATAAAGTTACTAAAAATATTGCAATCGCTAAAATAGCTTGCACCGTTTTCCTCCCTAAATCAATTATGCCTCGGCATAATCGCGTCCGGAATCGGCTTTGTGCTTAGGCCTGCACGAGGGCCGACACGATGTCGGTCATTTCGGTAATGCCACAGGACGTGGCGTTTTTACCGATG
>NZ_JBHZDH010000047.1:0-44206 GCF_042755925.1 Lysinibacillus sp. NPDC059133
AGAGCAAGGGATTCTTTTACAAACAAATCTTGTTTGCGAATACGAACAGGAAGGGTTAATCCATTCCAAAAGACAATATTCTCTTTAAATCGAATGCCTGCTTTATTAGATTTCCCTTCTACAGAATGAAACATTCCATAACGTTTAAAGTGTGCTTTGCTCCCTTTAAATAGAACATCTTGAACCGCTTTCCAGACAGTAGAGGCGATTTTCTGAGAAGTATTGCTATCTATATGTTTTTTATAGTTATGTTGATGCTTTTTAATATACGCATGCAGTTGATATTCACTTAATCCAAAAGATTTGCGAATGATATCTAATTCTTTTGCGGTCTGCTTCAATTCTTTTGAATCATTCGATTTTTTCGCTTTTTGGTAGCAACGTAATTGTTTTCGATAGTGTTTTGATTCTTGCATTAAAGTATATTGTTTTACTGCATAAGACAAAGTTGTATTATAGAGTGTACGGGCAATTTCAAAACGATTTAATAGAATATCCTTTTGCCATGTATCTATAAGTAACTGGAGTTCTATAACAAAACAATCTTTCTTCCCTTTCGTCATTACCCGTCATTTCTTTCTTTTTTTTTTGATTATTCACAATATACAACATAAACGTATGTTCTATAAAGAAAAAAGCACTTCATTCCGCCCACCTCTGAAGAAGTGGGCTTCCTGAAGCTCAATTCTGTGACAAACCTGATTATTAGTAAAAATTCTAATATTTTTCACATTAATAGTATTTTTTATTCATGTTTATAAAATTTACATTGGTATAATAGTTGTAATTAGCGATGAAAGAGGTATCAAATATGGAGATTTCACCTTATTACGAAAAAAAAACTCAATGTCTTAATTGCAAAAAAGAATTTCCTACATTAAAAGTACGCTCTAAATTCATTAAAGTAGATCATACAGAAACAGATTTTCAACCTATTTATGCAGACGGTGTAAATGCCCTTTATTATAATGTATTTGTTTGTGAACATTGTGGCTTTTCATTTACAGAAGACTTTTCAAAATATTTTGCCCCTGGCACGCAAGATGAAATTCGCACACAAATTACTGAAAAGTGGGTGCACCATGATTTTAAGGGAGAACGTACTGTCTTCCAAGCGATACAAGCTTATAAATTAGCGTTTCTTTGCGGTACGATTAAAAAAGAAAAATTTGTCGCTATAGCTGGACTAACATTACGTCTTGCATGGCTATATCGCTCACTAAAAAACGAAGGGCAAGAGAAACGTTTTATGACAATGGCCCGAGATTACTATATGGATTCTTATTCAAATGAGGATTACAGCTCCACTCAAATGTCAGATGTACGAATTATGTATATGATTGCTGAACTGTCACGACGTATCGGTGACTTAGAGAATGCTACTCGCTTCTTTTCAAAGGTCATTGAAAAGCAAAGTATAGGTGGAGAGGCGAAAATCATTGATATGGCTAAGGAACAATGGGCTATTATCCGAGAAGAAAAAGAACACGCTCGACAAGTGTAAGAAAAAAAGTTCTAGCCTGAATGAATCAGCTAGAACTTTTTTAGTCATTTTAGAATACTTGTTCCACTTCAATAATACCTGGTACTTCTTCTAATAATGCGCGTTCGATACCAGCTTTAAGTGTAATTGTTGAACTTGGGCAACTACCACATGCACCTAATAAACGTAATTTTACAATGCCGTCTTCTACATCTACTAATTCACAGTCTCCACCGTCACGTAGTAAGAATGGGCGTAATTTATCTAATACCTCTTGAACTTGGTCGTTAATTGTTGTTTCTGACATTTGTCTCGACTCCTTTCCTTATAATGATTATAATGTTAGCAACAGAAAAAATCCAATATAGAATCACGGGGAGTGGGAATGCTATGAGTCAAGCGAAACCAAAGATTGAAATTTATGGAACAGCGGTAATCTGCGCGAGTTGTGTCAATGCACCATCTTCAAAGGATACATATGAATGGCTACAAGCAGCCATAGATCGAAAATATCCAAATCAAGGATATGATATTCGCTATATCGATATTGAAGGACCAATTGAGAATAAGCGCGATCAAGATTATGCTACACGCATTCAAGAAGATGAATTTTTTTATCCACTTGTCCTTATAAATGATGAAGTAGTGGGCGAAGGCTATGTGCAATTAAAGCCTGTATTTACTGCACTTGAAAAGCAAGGCTTTACGCCAGACGAAACTGTTTAATTCATGCACAAAGCCGATTCTGGATGCCATTATGCCGAGGCGTAATGGATAGAAAAAATAAGAGATTGTTTCGAAATAAATTTCGAAGCAATCCCTTTTTATATGACTTATTAATCATTTTGACGTTTGTAGTACCATAATAATCCTGATTTCATCAAGCGTGCGATACGTCCTGTTACTGTTGTATCTGCTAAATAAACAAAGCCTTGTTTTTTACCAAGAGCTCCCATGAAACCTTTTAATTTGATATCAGGCATTTTCTCGGGTAAGTTTTCGCCTTTCCAACGCATGCGAAGTACTTTCACGATTTGTTCTGCTTGTTCCTCTGCTAACTGCGCAGTTGGAGGTAAATCTGAAGCAGCACAGTCACCTACAATATATACATGCTCGTCATCAAGAAGATTGAAATATTGTGTTACACGCGGACGGCCTTGTTTATCTTTTTCAACTTCCAAATCACGAACAATTTTGACTGGCTGTACACCAGCAGTCCATACTACAGTATCGAGCACAATTTCTTCATCGTGATTGTAAATTTTACCTTGTTCGATTTTTGTAATATTTGAATTGGCAATAACTTCAACATTATGTTTTACGAACCAGTCTTTTACATATTTACTTAGCTTTTCTGGGAAGTCCTTCAGAATACGTGGACCACGGTCAAATAGCTTTATTTTCAAATCTGATCGACTTTCACGTAGCTCACTTGCAAGCTCAATACCACTTAAGCCAGCTCCTACAATTCCAACTGTAGAGCCTGCTGGTAAACCACAAAGTGCTTGGAATGTTGAACGTGATTTCGCCATTGTCTGAATGCTATATGTGTTCTCCTCTGCACCTGGTACACCATGATATTTATCCTCACAGCCAAGACCAACTACTAAATCATCGTATTCAATACGTTGTCCATCTTCTAAAATGACTACTTTTTCCGCACGATTAATTTCAACAACTTCTCCATATACAGCCGATAAACGTTCATGCTCCGGGAAGCATACACGAATTTCTTTATCTGTTGCAGTCCCTGCTGCTAAAGCGTAAAATTCTGTTTTTAAACTATGGAAAGGGGCTCTGTCTACTATCACAACTTCTGTATCTAATGGAAGGTTTGGTAATAATCGAAGCATGACACGCATATTGCCGTAGCCGCCACCTAAAAGTACTAATTTTCCCATAATAGTCTCCTTTTATATCTCTTATATTAATTGTTCACAAAGTATCCACAAATGAGTATAACCGATTGTGAGAAGTTTCACAATATCATAATGCAATTTTGTGAAAGATTTCACAAAATGAATGATAACTTGCCTTTTTCGAACGATTTTTGAGTCATTTGGACTTCGATAAACCGTCGTTATTGTTCGAATTTTCCTTAATTATCGTTTCCTTTTCTTCACTTTTGCAAAAATAGTTTAACACTTTAGCTTGCTATCGTATTAATGCGACCAACCTTACCACTGAAAATTTGCTTTTATCTCACGGCCAACTCAAATCATTGACGAATGTTTTAAAAGCGAGTAGCATTACTTTGGTGAGGTGACACGTATGAATCCAATGGTTGAATTTTGTATAAGTAATTTAGCAAATGGCTCTCAAAAAACTTATGAAGTACTAGAGCGCGATCCGAACATCGACGTTTTGGAATATGGCTGCCTTAGTTACTGTACAAAATGTTCAGAATCATTTTATGCAATCGTCAATGGTGACTTAGTTGAGGCTGATTCTCCTGAAGAGTTGACGAAAGCCATTTATCAATTTATCGAAGAAAATCCATTATGGTAATGAAGGTGTAATACCTCATTCATATAATGATGAAACGCTTACTACTAAATTTGAACATATAAAAAGGATGTTATGCCAAAAAAATCGACATAAGCATCCTTTTTTTATATTTTAGGCTTTGTATGAAAGAAGAATCAATTATACCTCGGCATAATTGCGTCCGGAATCGGCTTTGTGCTTAGGCCTGCAGATGTTTTTTGCGCGAAAGCGTAGCGGCAGCAGCACCGACGCAGGTCAGTTAGCCGTTATCGCATGGATGCGATGATTTTAGGCTAACATCCTATATTGAACTCCTTTCCGATTCTGTGACATCCGCCGGAGGCTTTAACTTCTTTCAGGGGTGTTTGGACATCCCCTGAAAGAAGTTAAATTAAAGCTTCTACCACATAAGTAGGTTGCTGCTCCTTCTCAAGTACAACCTTTGTTGGTGTAACACCTGTATTCACATGGATTGTATCACAGCCAAAACGAATCCCACACATAATGTCTGTGTCGTAATTATCGCCAATCATCACCATTTCAGCTTTCATAAAGCCATGCTCTGTTGCAATGGCTTCAAGCATTGCAGGGGATGGTTTACCGATATAGAGTGGCTCAACGTCTGCAACCTCACCTACTAATCGGGCAAATGACCCATTACCTGGGAGAAATCCATGTTCCGTCGGGAATTTAATATCTTGATTCGTAGCTATAAACGTTGCCCCATTTTGCACAGCAACCGTCGCCTTCGCAAGTGCCATATAATCTAGATTTCGATCAATCCCCATAACAAATACCTCTGGCGCATCCTCGGTAGGTTCAATACCTTCATTAAATAATGCTTTACGAATACCATCAGAACCTAACATGGCTACTTTTTTGCCAGGGAAATTCAAGGCTACATATTTCGCTGTAACTAATGCACTGGAGTAAATATGTTCTAACGGTGCATTCACACCTATAGCACTTAAAGCTTCCTGCAGCTGTTCTCTTGTCTTAGAAGAATTGTTTGTTACGTAAAATGGCTCGATTCCTGCTTGTTGTAGCCGATGTATAAAAGTAATCGCAGAAGGAATGCCGTCCTTCCCACGGTACACTGTACCATCTAAATCAAAGCAATATGCCTTGTAGGTTTTCATTGATGATCCTCTGGTAAAAATGCAGAAACAGGGCCAAGTTCATTTGTTACATAACTATTCACAGCTGGTGAGAATTGCTTTAATGCTGGTAAAGTCGCTGTTAATACATTAACAACTTCCTGAACATCTACATCTGTAAATTCACGAACAAGCATTTTACGTAAGCCAACTACTGCTTTTAACGGTGCTTCCATTTCAGTAGATACGACTTTTTCATCGATTAAAATATCAATAATATCCTCATAGCTTCCTGGATCACGCATAATGAAGCCGTCAATCATTAAGTTTCCAACATCCATCATTGACTCCATCACATTGTGACCAATTCGCTCGATTGCTAATTTCTTAATATCGTTTTCTAGCCAGCTATCTTCTGACTCTAAAATAGCTAATAGCCCATCTAAGTACTGTAAATTTTTTGTGATTTTATTACGATCTACAAAATACACAAGGAAAGCCCCCATTCAAATCTTTAAAAGTTGATAGTCATTTCTCTTCTATAGTACCATATCTATAGGACTGGAAGGAGATTAAAAGATGGAACGTTTTTTTTTATATGATGATGTAGAAGATACAAAAACACGCTTTGTTAGTTTTGCTGGGGACAAGTTACGTTATGATTTAGCCATTTTGCAATCGGGTCGTTTCTTTGGAAAAGTGCTTGTCATGGATATCCAATTTGGACGCTTTGCTATAATTGGTCCAGATGATGTAGAAGAGCCTGGCTATCTTGAGCACGTATACAATCGAACAGAGGAAGATACAATCGAGCTACGTGAATATTTACGTGAATTATTAAATTAACACCCTTCTATTTGGGTGTTTCAACTTGTCAATAAAAAGAAATTAATAAAGCAATTATGCCTCGGCATAATTGCTTTATTAATTTCTTTCAGCGAGTGTTTGGACACCTGCTGAAAGAAGTTAAAAATTCAACACAAAAAAATTCCGCTTTTCTGTAGACATAGGATATCCTTTACGCACTGTTCAACAGAAATATGGCGGGATTTTTTATAAGTATTTTAAATTGAGGAGCATTGTATCGTGCACCTACTTTTCATTATTTAATTTAGCAGGATTATCCTTATTGCGAGGCTTGTCTTTGTTTTCATTGTCGTGTTGTTTTTTTGCTTGTTGATTTTGCCCAATTACTGCTAAATCATCAACACTAATATCAAAGCCAAATCCATATTCTTCTCGATCTAACGATTTTTTATTTTCTTTAGTCAAATTAATCACCTCCAATAAATAAATTATCCTTTTTTACATGATTTATACGTTTCGTCTTTCCACTTCAACAATACTAGCTTTATGCTGTTGCATCCTTAATAATCCAATCAGCAGCACTAATTAAATCTGGAAAAACCGCATCTGCTAGCGGATCTTTCTCACCTAAAAATACGCCTTTCGTTCCCGCTCGTTTGCCTGCTATGATATCTGTATCTATATCTCCCACCATGTAGGATTTTGCCAAGTCTATATTATATTTTTCAGCAAGATCAACGATTAATTTACTATGAGGTTTACGGCAAGCACAGCCCGATTTAGGTTTATGGGGACAATAGACGACTTCGTGAATAGTGGCTCCTTCCTTCTTCAATTCTTTTACCATATGCTCATGTATTTTTTGAAGCTTCGTTTCTTTCATATATCCCAATCCAACGCCACCTTGATTAGTAACTACAAATATATAGTCGAAGTATTTATTCAATTTTTTTATAGCTTCTGGAACATGCGGTAGGAAATAGAGCTCATTAGGTTTGTTTACAAATTTAACGCGATCCGTTAATACTTCATTAATGACCCCATCACGGTCCAAAAATACAGCTTTTTTCATCTAAACAACACACACCTTTAATATAAATAAAACTAGAATTAATGTTAAAATCCGTTCTTTTTGATTCATCACCAAAAGTTGGAGATATTATTTGTTAAAGCGTATACCCTGTAAATAAGTTGATTGGAGTGGAAACTGGGCGGCTCCTTGGGGATCAGCAATAGAGGAACGAAGGCTAAAACCATCACATCCTGTGATAACGCCTTCGTGACCAACATCGTGCTGTTGCTGTCGCTTCGTTGCACTACGCTTTCGCGCAAAAAACATCTGTTGGCCCGAGACCCTGCAGCGAAGCGATTAGGGGAACGAAGGCTAAAAGCATCACGTCCTGTGATAACGCCTTCGTGACTAACATCGTGTTAGCCCGACGCCCCCAGGAAGCTTTGCTCTGTGCGAAAGCGTAGCGACAGCAACAACAAAGCGCCCAGTTGGAACGGAAATCAACCTCACGCTATGCCATATTTTTATTATTACCATTTTTTAAAAACCTATCACTTCAAAGTAAAAACCTGATGCAATTTGCATCAGGTTTTTAACGTTTATTCTGCTATTTGTTCATTCTCAACAATCTTTGTCACTTGACTTCCTTCACTTACTACAGCTACTGGCTGCTGAGTGGATTTTCCGGATTTGCGCAAAACGAAATAGGCACAGCCAAAATTACAATACTCGTATAGGTAATCTTGTAGTGTACTAATCTTTGTATCGAAAGTAGCTTTCTGATTTTTATCGTCAAAAAAGCCTTTTAAGCGCAATTGATTATAGCCCCAGTCACCTACAATATAATCATATTTGGCTAAAATATCCGAGTATCGTTCCTTGAACACTTCTTCTTCGAAAGCTTCTCGGTAATCTGTAATAAGCTCGTATTCATATCCTTCAATATTGATCAAAGGGACATCACATCCATTTCAACATTTGTTTTTACAGTTCTGTTTGTAATTGACGTTCTTTTGTTGCTTCGTTAACTTGTTCGTCAGCATGATAGCTACTACGTACAAGCGGACCAGCTTCACAATGCTTAAATCCTTTTTCCATTGCGATTTTACGCATTTTACCAAACTCTATCGGTGAATAATACTTTTTAACAGGTAAATGCTTCTTCGTTGGCTGTAAGTATTGACCAATTGTCATAATATCTACGTTAATTGCGCGTAAATCATCCATAACTTCTAAAATTTCTTCATCTGTTTCACCTAAGCCTATCATTAAAGATGACTTCGTAGGGATGTCTGGTTGCATTTCTTTTGCCAAACGTAGAAACTCTAATGAGCGTTCATATTTTGCACGAGCACGTACTCTTGGCGTTAAGCGACGCACTGTTTCAATATTATGATTTAAAATATCTGGCTTCGCATCCATTAAAATTTGAAGGTTCTCTTTCAAACCTCCTAAATCGGACGGTAAAACCTCAACAGATGTAGCTGGACTTTTACGACGAATCGCACGCACGGTTTCAGCTAATACTTGCGCACCGCCATCCTTTAAGTCATCACGCGCTACCATTGTAATAACAACGTGCTTCAAGTTCATAATAGCTACAGAATCTGCTACACGTTCTGGCTCATCTAAGTCTAATTCATTTGGTAAACCCGTTTTAACAGCACAAAAACGACAAGCACGCGTACAAACAGATCCAAGAATCATCATTGTTGCTGTACGTCGTTCACCCCAGCATTCATGAATATTCGGGCAGCGCGCTTCCTCACATACTGTATGCAGATTTTTTTCTCGCATGAGCTTCTTTAGCCCTTTATATTCATCATTTGTGTTTAATTTAATTTTTAACCAATCTGGTTTTCTTAAATATTCTTCTTTTTCTTTGCTTGTAGGTTTACAAGATGTCATACGGATATCGCCCCTATCAAATATGTGCATTTTATATTACTATCTTCACTGTTGTCAATGTAACATAATAAATGAACTCCAACAACTATCATAATCAATTTTGTCCTCGGCAACATTGCGTCCAGAACCGGCTTTGTGCTTGCACAAAGAACTACTTTTTAGGAGAGACAGGTACTTGAATTGAAGGTGCCTCTTCACTACCATTTGAATACACATTTGGAACTGCCCCCCTTACTAAGCCCATTGCCACCGGAATATCCTGAGTAACTGTTGTAGTTTTACTAGCAAATGGGACAATAATTTGCACATTTACTTCTATATGAATCCCTACCGACATATATGCGCTATTTATACCATATTCCTTTATTGAAGAAGTAACTTCACTATGCACATTGCCAATTACATGAAAGCGTATCGGAATTTTAGGTCCTAAGTTCCCAATTAAAGGGATATTAGCCGCCTGACTCAACGGCATATAAAAAACTACCCCATTCCCTTCATTAATCTTGTTATAATCATATTCAACATTATCAAGATTTGGTAAATGCGACAACTCCCCTTGCTCTGCCTGCTCTAAATACAATTTTACTTGATTGACCGTTTCTGTTCGAACCCGATTAATCGTTTCTGTATTAATTTTCAAATCAGAGCTGCCACCAGAGTTGCTACTAGGGGCTACTTCTACAAGAATATCATTAACATCCATAACACTTGATGTACGAGAATCAATGGCTTTACTCACAACGGAAGATGCAATCTTAGCCGTTTGTATTTCAGCATAATCTAAGTAGGTCGGCATAAGCTTCCCATTTAAATAATAAATAAATAAAAAAACACCGATAATCATGAATACAACTACTAGGGTTAATCTATTCAACCGACTGCCCTTTTTTCTATAGTTGCCGTAATTACTATATGATCGTAATTTCATCCTTTTTCGAGGGAAAAACAAAAAATCTCCTCCTGTTTCATAAAGTATGAACAGGAGGAGATTTTTATTCTATTTTCCATGGTACCACATAATCCACTTCAACACTTTCAATGCTTACGGTTGGGTAGTCCACTAAATTAATTTCATATGTAGCTGCTAATATTTGATTTTGCTCCTCAAAAATACGAATCCACGGTGATGCTGCATCCAATGTATATTGTCTTGATACAATACCTCGACGTCCGTCCGATAATTTTAAAATAACACCGTTAGGATAATGGACAACAGACCTTTTTAATGCTTTTACAATACGTGCATCGTATATAGTTCCAGAGCCTGCTTCTAGAATTGCTAGGCCCTGAGAAGGTAGCATTTTTTCACGATATACACGACTTGTGGTCACCGCATCAAAGACGTCTGCTACACCAATAATTTTTGCAAACGGATGGATTTCAAAATCAACTAAGCCCCGTGGATAGCCACTCCCATCAATCCGTTCGTGATGTTGGAAGGCACAATGTGCAACAATCAATGATATGGAATGTAAATTACGTAACAAATCAAAACCATATCGAGTATGCTGCTTCATCGTTTCAAATTCCTCACACGTTAGGCGTCCAGGCTTAGTCAGTATTTCTTTCGGCACCATAATTTTCCCTATGTCATGTAGCAAAGCGCCAATCCCAATTAAACGTAAATCCTCGACTGAGTATCCAAGCTCTTTAGCAATCGCTATCGAATAAAGAGTGACTTGAAAGGAGTGTTGATATAAATATTCATCAAATAAATACGCATCTGTTAGTATTGTTAGAATTTCATCATTGCCACTAACTACCGATAGTAACTCATCTACAATTGAGACAATTGCCTTTGATTGTTGGTCAAGCACATAAGAGGCATTTACTGGATTTAAACCATTGATTGATTGGAAAGAATTTTTAATGGTTGAAATCGTTTTATTTCGAACAACAGTTGGGACTGTTTCCTGTACCTCAATACCTTCAGAAACTTTATCGTCAATATATAAATAATGCGTATTTAATTGTTGAAGTCTTTGTATGATACGTTCATTAATGACAACATCTTTTTTTAAAAGAGGGTGTCCCGCCTCATTCCAAATGGTTCTTGCTAATACCATTCCTTCTTTTAATACATCGATTGAAATTAACCGCATGACCTTTTCCCCAATCCATTCTAAAAGCGTTTTATCTACTATTGCTTAAAGAATCTTTGCCCATAATCTATCATAATGTTTCGTAAAAATTCTGGTAGAATATATTTTTTCTTAGCATATTTAAAACTTGGATAAAAATAACCGAACGTAAACAAATCAAGTGTTACTAATTTATAAATTCGATCGTTATCTGCTAGCTTCCCATTGATCAGTAATTGGCGATCTTCATTCATTGAAAAACCGTAAGTTAACATCTTCCCGAAGATAACGCCTCTAAACCCTAATCCTTTTAGCTCAATATAGGGCCATTCTTCATTTTTAGATTGCTGAAAAATTTCTTTCATTTCAGCAACTGATAATTCAATCGTACATAAATTTATAGGATGTGGGAAAATTCTATGCAAATCTAGTGCCGTCACTGTTCCCTTAGGTAAACCATCTAAAAAAATACCCGCGTTAAATAACGCACAATCTGCTCCACTTTTCTCTAAAATAGCCCGCGCGAACAAATCGGATAATTGCGAATAATGGAACCATTCTTTGTTGTACGATTTTTTTGTAGTGAATACTGGCATATCGAGTAATCGTTTGCCCTCATTTTCTAAAAACTGAACGATTTCATGTTCATTTTTAACCGTAGGCAAATCTTTATTATGAATCAGAAAATCCTTTTTTTCAACAATTTCCCTCATTTTTTTATCATAATTTAACACAAGATGGCCAGTATATTGACCAAATTTCCCTCCACCTGTTAATAAAACGCCATTAATTAGCTTTCCATTTGGTAGAACATGATGAGTATGTGAGCCGAATATAACATCTATTTCTGGGCATTCCTCAGCTAAAAGCTCATCCTCTGTTATCCCTAAATGCGACAAGCAAACAATAATATCTACTTTTTTACGAAGCTGATAGGCTAAGTGAATGAGTGTGTTTCGTGCCTCGTCTATCTCCCAGTTTAATTCCTTATAATAAATTTCAAACATAGCAGTTGCTGCAATCACTGCAACCTTTGTGCCATAAGCAGTTGTTAATACAACATACGGCTTCATCCACGCTGGATTTGTTCCATGTGAAGCATTTACATTGGCCACTACTACGTCAAAAGCTGCCTCATCATATAAATGATAAAGCTCCTCATGGGACAATGTTATCCCTTCATTATTACCAATTGTCACTACGTCGTAGCCGGCTTCATTCAATAACTTCACATTGCCCTTACCAATTGTTGCTTCTGTATAAATATTTGAACGATCTAAATGATCGCCGACATCAAATAAATAACTTGTCTCTCCCATGATTGTAAGTTTAGTACGCATTTCTTTCACATGGCTTTGCATTCGTGGCCAATATTTAAAATGACTATGCAAATCATTCGTATGAAAAACATGAATTTTTTCCAGCAATTAAGCCACCTCTTCTTTAAAATAGCTTCCTTTTCTGTATAAGAATTGCTATTAACGTCACCTTCACTTTTCGGAACTATAGACATCTAAAATAAATATTACAATAAACCATCGATAATGGAACGAATTCCTAATAATAATAAAATAACTCGAAGTGCTACTACAAGCGTATCTGATTTAATTCTTTTATTTAATGCTGCCCCTAGCTTTGCGCCAATATAAGCTCCTGGAATAACAGGAATCGTATAAAGCCATGGCACATTACCCAAATAAATATGACTCGCTGAATTAACAATCGACGATAAAAATACCATGAACATCGATGTTGCCACTGCAACATGTGGTGGGAATAAAAATAAAATAATCATGGCAGGCACCATCATCGAGCCTCCACCGATACCAAATAATCCAGAGGCAAAGCCAATGCCAAATGTTAATGCAATGGCAAACCAAATTGGATACCCATATATAAAGGTATTTCCTTCTTTATCTTCGAACTCTCGTTGCAGACCGTTTTTTACAAACCATTCTACTGGTTTCAATTTATCACGTACAAGTAATATCGTCGCTAAAATAATAAGTAAAATACCAAAATATAAATTAAATGATGGTAAATCTAGCCCCTTATTTACCCATGCACCCAACATTGTGCCCGGAATACTCCCTATAAAAAATATCCAACCGCTTTTATAATCAACTGTTTTAGATTTCATATAGCTTAATGTAGAGGCAAGTCCAGTGAAAATCATCATGACAACAGATAAACCAACCACTTTTTGAGGAGTGATATCTGGAATCACCCCTAGATTTAACCCAACGTATAATGTCGCTGGAACTAAGATAACTCCTCCACCAAGCCCAACCAATGAGCCAATTACTCCAGATAATAATGCAATAATAACTAAAAGAAAAAACTCCATTATAGTTCCCCTTCAAACATGTTTAATTGTTTAGGTGCTAACCCTACATCATTAATCGCTAAAATTCCTTGTAACTCTTTTGCATTTTTAGCAGCATGTAGCCCTGAGTTATTATTAAATAATACATACAGGTCCTGTACTTCTGACTGGAGATGTTTTATATGCTGTCCAAGCTGTTGCAATTCTTCACTATTATAATCATATAAAAAACGAACCTTCCGCCAATTTTCGGCATTACCAGTATTGCGCCATCCATGAATGTTACGTCCATGAATACGTATAAGTGCCTTCGTTGCAGTAACAGTAGGATGAAGTGGAACAGAGCCTACGCCAGCCTGTGGTTCATCACAAATTGTATGAATGAATTGATGCTCTCGTAAAAAATCCATTGTTTGCTGCACTACATTGTCCGCATACCATGTTCGATTGCGAAACTCAATAGCTACGTCAAAGCCTTTAAGCTGCTGCCTAATATACACTAGATATTGAACATTTTTAGTCTGACAATCAAACCATGGTGGGAATTGTGCTAGTACCATCGCTAGCTTCCCATGACGTTTAAATTCATTGGCACATTCGATAAAGGCATTAAACATGTCATTCTTCGATTCAAACGGTATGTCGCCACGTAAATGACCAGTCATTCCTTGATAAGCCTTCACAACAAACCGAAAATTTTCGGGTGTATCCTCACACCATTTCCGAACATTTTCTTTAGAAGGTATGGCATAAAAAGAGGTATCTACCTCTACCGTTAAAAAATGACCTGTATAATCGAATAATTTGTCCTTTGAGGCAGTCACTCCACTATAAAGTGAAGGATGATCACCCCAACCAGTTAATCCAACTATAATCATGTGACTCCCTCCTCTATGTACATTATCATAGCACACACTTTCTAATGAAATATGAACGTATCGTAAAAAAACACACCTTATAAATATAGATAGCAAGATGGATATTACCATCATTTACCTATATGATAAAGTAAAGGATTATCATCATAGCGTGGGGTTGATTTCCATTCCGGCTGGGCGCTTTGTTGCTGTCGCTTCGCTTTCGCACAGTTAAAACATTGTTGCTGTCGCTTCGCTTTCGCACAGTTAAAACATTGTTGCTGTCGCTTCGCTTTCGCACAGTTAAAACTTTGTTGCTGTCGCTTCGCTTTCGCACAGTTAAAACTTTGTTGCTACCGCTTCGCTTTCGCACAGAGCAAAGCTTCCTGGGGGCGTTCGATGAGCCGCTTCACTCGCGATGCTCGCTCCAGGGTCTCGGGCCAACAGATGTTTTTTGCGCGAAAGCGTAGTGCTAACGTAGCGGCAGCAAAAGGGTTTCATTCTGTGCGAAAGCGTAGTCCAACGAAGCGACAGCAACAGCACGATGTTGGTCACGAAGGCGTTATCACAGGATGTGATGGTTTTAGCCTTCGTTCCTCTATCGCTGATCCCCAAGAAGTCACCCAGCCTCCACTCCAATCAACCTAAGCACATGGTATACGTTTTAATAAATGTCATTCCTAACTTTTAGTCAAAATATAGCAAAATTAATGCGAAAGGATAGTGATGTAGAACTACAGCAAAATGAATTTTACAGGTGTAAAGAGCTGCTGAATGAGCAAGGTCAATTAGAAGCAAAAGCAGTCGTAGAGGGAGTGAATCCTGGACGAATATTTGTGGATAATTTCGACACACCACGTACAGCACTTATTTGGTTAGGCAACAACGATGGATTTTTATTTATAGGGAATGAAAATAATGAACAGTTTAATAATCTAATAAATGATTTTATTGATCAGGTAATTGTACCAGAAGCGAAAAAAGTGGGATTGCATTACTTCGAAGGCATTGGTAATCATCAAAAGTGGAATCAAACGATTGAAAAAATATTTAATCATCGTGAACTTGGTAGTTGGAAGCAAAGAGTATATAAGCTTCATCAAGAAAACTATAAAGCAAATAATGAGCTAGATATTAAACAAGGCTATACTGTTTTAAAAATCGATAACACTCTGTTTGAAGATAACACCATTAAAAACCCCGCATTTTTACAGTCTAAAATATTATCGTGTTGGTCTTCAGCTGAGTGTTTCTTGAATAAAGGAATTGGGTACTGTGTCGTTTACGATCATCACATTGTTAGTCACTAATACGGTGAAACCCCGTTAAGTGAATCATGTCCACTTAACGGGGTTTCATTGTAGTTAGATGTTAATTAATAAAACTTCACTACATCTTCAAAAGGTAAAGAAGTTTTTTCTCCTGGTTGTTCATCTGGTTCACCGAATGGCATTTGAGCTACGAGGCTCCATTCTGCAGGAATATTCCAAGTTTCTTTAACTTCCTCGTCAATAATTGGATTATAGTGCTGAAGAGATGCGCCAATTCCTTCAGTAGTTAAAGACATCCATGTTGCATATTGTAACATTGCATTTCCTTGATGAGACCAGAATGGGAATTGCTCTTTATAAGAAGGAGCGTTTTCTTGCATTTGTTTGATTGTAGCTTGGTCTTCAAAGAACAAGATCGTTCCTACGCCATCTTTAAAGCCTTGTAAACGCTCTTCCGTTGCAGCAAAGTTTTCTGCTGGAACACGTGCACGCAATGTTTCTTTGACAATGTTCCAAAACTTTTCGTGTTCATTATCCATTAAAACTACTACACGTCCACTTTGCATATTAAATGAAGATGGTGCCTGTACACTGATTTTTAATAGCTCTTCAATTTTTTCTTTTGTAATCGCTGCGTTCTTTTTCACTTTACGGATTGAACGACGATTAATAATTGCTTCTTTTAAATTAGTTGTTGTTACTGACATTTGTATTTCCTCCAAATTTTAATTAGATTCATTTATCTACATAGATTTTTACAAGTAGCTTTATTTTATACATTATTGTTTAAATCCAAATTTACATTACCTATTTCTTTAATTGCTGATCGATGACTTGTGCTATTCTTTCTTTACTAGCTAATCCTTGGATCATTTCATCACCAATAATTAATGTAGGAACAGCCGTAATATTCGCTTCTTCATAAGCATGCTTTAAAGCTTCTTGATGTGCTTCACGATACTTACCTGAAAGTAAAGCTTCTTTGAATTCTTCTTTAGGCAGACCTACCTCATTCGCTAATTGAGTTAATACTTCTACATCCTCAATATTTTGTTCCTCTTGGAAAAACGCTGTGAAAACTCTATGATGAAATTCATTTCCTTTTCCATGCACCTTAGCGAATTGATATCCTTCAAAAGCTAAATTTGTATAAGGATGTGGAGATACACGCGGTAATCGCATATCAATCCCTAGCTTTTTGGCTGTAGGGAGAATATAGGAATCCCACGATCCCAATTTAGCAGGCTCTTTCCAAGGATCAATTTTTGGATATGGTTTAGGTCTTAATTCAAACGGCATCCACTCTATTTCAAGATCCTTTTCTTTTGCAATTTCATCTAATGGCCCTTTCCCTAAAAAACAGAAAGGACAAATAAAATCCGAATATGCTTTTATTTTAAGAGTCATCCAATAAAACCTTCCTTTCTCTCTCAGTTGTAACCGTTTTAGTTACAACCAAGTCAAATAAATAATGCATTCAGATCAATTATGCCTCGGCATAATTGCGTCCGAAATCGGCTTTGTGCTTAGGCCTGCACGATGCAGGTCAGTTAGCCGTTATCGCATGGATGCGATGATCTTAAGCTAACATCTCTAAGAACTCCTTTCCGATTTCCGTGACATCCGCCGGAGGCATTAACTTATTCCAGCGGGTGTCCAAACATCCGCTGGAATAAGTTAAAAGAATGCATTTATTGTGATTGTTGAATTTCATGGATTAAAGATGTAATCACGTGTTCCATAGTAATATTGGCTAATACTTGTTCCATAGCTTCTTGTGCTTGCACTAAAATTAGCTCTAACACAGCCTGTATATTGGCACCTATAGGACAATCAGGATTTGGATTTTCATGTAGATGAAATAACTGCTCTTCTTCTACAACTTCTACTGAACGAAAAACCTCTAGCAAAGTGATAGTATCTAAATCTTTGACTAAAGAAGCTCCACCTGTCCCCCGGCGCACTTGCACTATACCTGCCTTTTTAAGATAGGATAATATTTTCCTAATCACTACTGGATTTGTATTTACGCTTTCTGCCATAAATTCCGATGTGCAAATGGTCGATGGATTTTGTTTGATGATTGATAAAATATGGACAGCGATTGTAAAACGACTGCTAATTTTAATCTTCATCACCTCCAGCTGTAACCATTATAGTTACAACAAAAAAAGAAGTCAACTATTTTATAAAAAATATATTACAGCATGAAAAAATTCATCTACTGTTTGCCGGTCCACTTTTCATTAGAGGGTCCGCCATGTTTACAGGACTCTCTCTTCTCATAAAGATATAAGAGCACTAGGCAATAACCGAAACAATCAGACTACAAATACTACCTATATAACGTTATAATTACTGCATAATATAGGCCATTCTCTAGCAAAATTTCTTCTTGCTTTACTGCTTTTAAGTTGCACTATTTAGCTTAATATTCTAACATTTTAAAAAAGAAAATAAGTGGGGATGCAAATGTTCATTATTATTGGTTTGGGTATCTTCTTCCTAATCATTCTCGTCATACTTTGGCTATTACCATTGAAGTATCAAAAAATTGAATGGATTGAAACGAACGCAAAGATTATCGAAAGTGATTTTTCACACCGAACAGTCGGCCATGAGATTAATATGCAAAAGGAGAATCAAAGCGTAGAGTAAAGTTGACAGTACAATTTACGTCATTACAAAATAAATCAATCACTGTCACGAGCAAAGTATGGACATATACGAAAAATCGTGCTTTTTTTGAGGAAGGACAATGGGTGACGATTCTTTATAATAAAAAGAAGCCTCAACAGTTTAAACTCAAATATCAAATATAGAAGGCATTACTGTGTTAAATGAATGGGAGATAATTCTTTTTTCCATCGATTGAATCATCCTAAAATAAACATCAACATTTCAAAAGCATTTAAAAAGTTTTGTTCACCACAAATAAAGCCCTTTTCGGCGACTCCCCCTTTCTTTATGATGTTCATCCGTCTGTTCGATGGTTCTATCAGGTGGTGAAAAGCAACGTTTATCACTGGTGCGCGCATTTTTAAAAGATGCTCCAATTTTAGTAGTTCGATGAAAAGAAGAAATTAGGAACTACTTGAAGAATGTTTTATAAATACTAAAAAACAAATAGTTAAAACCCCAAGCGAGTAATTTGTTTCTACAGTCGCAAACGGATTACAAAAAAATCCAGTCATATACATTTTCAACGAAATTTAATTTTTTTGTTCTCTTAGTAAACGATGCTCCTTTTTATTTAGATACTAAGTCTTGTTGAATTAACACCCAACCTAGGCAACACAAGAAATGACTTTGCACAATTACCTATACACAAAGCATAAGATATGTTGATGATTAAAGGTAAAGGAGGACAATCATGTATCCAAATCCATACTATTATCATTATGCTCCACAGTATAATGGTAATTTTCAACCCATCAATGATACACAACTAATAAATGATATACAGAAGGCAATTAATGGTGAGTATAGTGCTATTGTTTGTTATGAAAAATTAGCCAAAATGGCGACTACTGAGGATGAAAAGAATAGAATACTTGAGATACAAAAGGATGAACAAAGTCATCTCGAGGAATTTAGCAAAATTTATACAAATTTAACAGGAAGAAAGCCGTCTTACCAAATAATCGAGGAATGCCCCGACAACTATAAGGCAGGAATCGAATTTGCTTTTAAAGATGAACAAGAAACCGTTGATTCTTATTTAGATATAGCAGATAAAGCAAATGATCCAATGATTAAAGATAGATTTCGACGTGCAGCAGCAGACGAGCAAACTCACGCTGTATGGTTTTTGTTTTTTTTTCAAAAAGGCCCTGATGTAACACCTATAAATAAGCAAACTCAAAATTACGATCATCAAAATACATTACATCCTTCTACATTTACATCCCCTCCAATGTTCGGTGAAAACTTAACTCAATCAATTTTTAATAATTTTCTCGGAAACTTTAACTATTTTACTAATACATTAGGGCATATAAATGCTTTATCACCACTTTTTGAACGTAATTGGGTACCGTTACCTAATGATGAGTCGCAGTTAATCGTAACAAACTTAGAAGACAATAAAATAGCATATATGGCTAGGCGTCAGAAAGAGCTAGACAATATTTCTATGTACGAAACGTTTCTAGCTTTTAATGTTCCCAATGATTTTCCAACCGTTTTTTCTCAACTTTATCCCGACCCTTCGAACGGCCAAAATAGCATTAAGTACTTACCTTAAAGATCAAAAAAGGAGACGAACTTAGAAAGTTCGTCCCCTTCACTCTAACATAGAATCAAATCGGTAGTTTTTATTATCCGATTGAACCTTCCATCTCAAACTTGATAAGGCGGTTCATTTCTACAGCGTATTCCATTGGTAATTCTTTTGTGAATGGCTCGATGAAGCCCATTACGATCATTTCTGTCGCTTCTTCTTCAGAAATACCACGAGACATTAAGTAGAATAATTGTTCCTCTGATACTTTTGAAACTTTCGCTTCATGCTCTAAAGAAACATTATCATTTAAGATTTCGTTGTATGGAATTGTATCTGAAGTAGATTGGTTGTCCATGATTAACGTATCACATTCGATGTTAGCACGTGCACCACTTGCTTTAGGGCCGAAACGAACTTGCCCCATATACGTTACCTTACCACCTTGTTTGGCAATCGATTTAGAAACGATTGTTGAAGATGTGTTTGGTGCCATATGAATCATTTTCGCACCTGCATGTTGGTGTTGACCTTTACCTGCTAATGCGATGGATAATGTCATACCACGAGCGCCTTCACCTTTAAGGATACAAGCTGGGTACTTCATTGTTAACTTAGAACCGATGTTACCGTCGATCCATTCCATCGTACCGTTTTCTTCAACAACTGTACGTTTCGTTACTAGGTTGTAAACGTTGTTTGCCCAGTTTTGAATCGTTGTATAACGGCAGTATGCATCTTTACGTACAACAATTTCTACTACTGCTGAGTGTAAAGAGTTTGTCGTATAAACAGGAGCTGTACAACCTTCAACGTAGTGTACGTGAGCGCCTTCATCTACAATAATTAACGTACGTTCGAATTGACCCATATTTTCAGAGTTAATACGGAAGTAAGCTTGTAATGGCGTTTCCACTTTTACACCTGGTGGTACATAGATGAATGATCCACCTGACCAAACAGCTGAGTTTAGTGCAGCGAATTTGTTGTCAGTGTAAGGAATCACTTTGCCCCAGTATTGTTTGAAAATATCTTCGTTTTCACGTAAAGCCGAGTCCGTATCTTTGAACACAATACCAAGGTCTTCAAGATCTTGTTTCATGTTGTGATAAACAACCTCAGATTCGTACTGAGCAGATACACCCGCAAGGTATTTTTGCTCTGCTTCTGGAATACCTAATTTATCAAAAGTAGCTTTAATTTCATCAGGTACTTCATCCCAAGATTTTCGTGTAGCTTCTGATGGTTTTACGTAATACGTAATTTCATCAAAATCTAAATCTCCTAGGTCGCCACCCCATTGCGGCATTGGTTTTGTATAGAAAGTTTCAAGTGCTTTTAAGCGGTATTCAAGCATCCACTCTGGCTCTTGTTTCATAGTAGAAATTTCACGGACGATTTCTTCAGTTAAACCACGTTTTGAACGGAAAATTGATACGTCCTTGTCATGGAATCCGTATTTGTAATCGCCAATATCAGGCATTTTTTTAGCCATCGTTTCTCCTCCGTTCATGAATCATTGTTATTTTGTTTAATGCTCGATACCCTTACTTCGAGTGAAAGCACAAAATAGTAGCTTTCACTCAAAATTAGGATTCATTTATTGTTTTACACCTTTTTCCATTGCTTTCCAAGCTAATGTCGCACATTTAATACGTGCAGGGAATTGAGAAACACCTTGTAGTGCCTCAACATCCTCAAGGTCATATTTATCGCTATAGTCTTCACCCATCATCATTTTAGAAAAAATATCAGCAAGCTCTAAAGCTTCCTCAATTTTTTTACCTTTGATAAGCTGCGTCATCATTGAAGCAGAAGACATAGAAATTGAACAGCCTTCACCGTCATACTTCGCATCTTCGACAATACCGTCAGTCACTTTAAGCGTTAAGTGAATACGGTCTCCACAAGTCGGATTGTTCATATCAATCGTTACAGCATCGTTTTCAATAGATCCTTTATTACGAGGATTTTTATAGTGATCCATAATGACTGAACGATATAGTTGATCTAAATTATTAAAAGACATCGCCAAAATACTCCTTCGCAGAACGTAACCCTGCAACTAGGCGGTCAATATCTTCCTCTGTGTTATACAGATAGAAGCTTGCACGCGCTGTCGCTACTTGTTGAAGACATTTCATTAGTGGCTGTGCGCAATGATGTCCTGCACGAACAGCAATACCGTTCATATCAAGAACCGTTGCCACATCATGTGGATGTACATCGTCTAGGTTAAACGTTACAAGGCCACAACGCTTCATCGGGTCACGTGGGCCGAAAATTTTAAGTCCGTCAATTGTTTCAAGCTGATCCATCGCGTAGCCTGCAAGCTTATGCTCGTGCTCCGCAATGTTATCTAGCCCAATTTCAGTTAAGAAATCAATAGCGGCTCCTAAACCTACTGCACCTGCAATAATAGGAGTTCCACCTTCAAATTTCCACGGTAGTTCTTTCCACGTCGACTCATGAAGTCCAACAAAGTCAATCATTTCGCCACCAAATTCAATTGGCTCCATCTTTTCAAGGTGTTCCTTTTTACCATATAGTACACCTATTCCAGTTGGTCCGCACATTTTATGACCTGAGAACCCTAAGAAATCTACATCCAAATCCTGCACATCGATTTTCATATGTGGTGCTGCTTGTGCAGCATCAGCTACCATTACCGCACCGTTAGCATGCGCGATTTGAGCGATTTCTTTAATTGGGTTAATCGTTCCAAGGACGTTTGACGCCATTGACACCGACACAATCTTTGTTTTAGGTGTAATTGTTGCACGAACCTTTTCTAGGTTAAGTGTGCCATCTGCTTCAAGCTCAATATATTTTAGTGTTGCATTTTTTTCCTTTGCTAGTTGTTGCCAAGGAATAATATTGGAGTGGTGCTCCATGTGGGTAATGACAATTTCATCACCATCAGCCACATTAGCACGACCATAACTTGCTGCTACTGTATTTAAAGCAGTTGTAGTACCGCGAGTAAAAATAATTTCTTGTGTCGAAGTAGCATTAATAAAATTACGAACCTTTTCACGTGCACCCTCATACTTGTCAGTAGCACGATTACCTAATGTATGCACACCACGGTGAACATTAGAATTATCGAATTCATAATAATGCTTCATCGCTTCAATCACTTGAATAGGTTTTTGAGAAGTTGCTGCGCTATCAAGGTAAACAAGCTTATGACCGTTTACTTCCTGATTTAAAATTGGGAAATAGCTTTTAATGTCTTTATTCATCATTAGCGAACTTTCCTTTCAATAACCTCCGTCAGTTGCTTTTGTACGCCTTCGATTGGTAATTGCGTAACAACTGGCGCAAGGAATCCATGGATAACAAGGCGCTCTGCTTCTGCTTTCGAGATACCACGACTCATTAGGTAGTAAAGTTGTAGTGGATCCACTCGACCAACAGATGCTGCGTGTCCTGCTGTTACATCGTCTTCATCGATTAATAGAATTGGGTTTGCATCGCCACGAGCTTTTTCAGAAAGCATTAACACACGTGATTCTTGTTGTGCATCCGCTTTTGTTGCACCGTGTTCGATGTAGCCAATACCGTTAAAGATTGATTGTGCCGCATCTTTCATTACACCATGCTTTAAGATATGACCATTTGAGTTCTTACCCCAGTGACGAACTTCAGTAGTGAAGTTAAGTTTTTGTTCACCGCGACCAACAACGACTGTTTTTGTATCAGCATGAGAACCGTCACCGATTAAATGTGTAATGTTTTCAGAAATCGTATCTGAGTCATTCATTAAGCCAAGCGCCCAATCTACTTTCGCATCACGAGCTAGTCTTGCACGACGATTTACATAAGTAGTATATCCTTTCGCAAGTACATCAACCGCACCGTAAGTAACTTGCGCATTGTCTTGAACGACTACTTCTGCAATAATATTTGCTTGACCTTTTGCCTCTTCAACTTTTGAAATATATGTTTCAACATACGTTACAGCTGAATTTGCTTCAGCTACAACTAACACGTGGTTATATAATGAAGCTTCTGCGTTATCGTTTAAGAATACTACTTGAAGCGGCTGTTCGATAACTACATTTTTAGGTACGTATACGAACACACCACCATTAACAAGTGCCGCATGAAGCGCTGTTAATTTATGCTCATCCACTTTTACAGCTTCAGTCATAAAGTACTTCTTAACAAGGTCACCATGTTCACGAATTGCCGTTAAAATATCTGTAAAAATAACACCTTTATCAGCTAGTTCTTGTGATGTTTTAATGAAAGCTGGTGTGTTATTGCGTTGAACATAAAGGTTTTCTTGTGCCTCAAGATCAATTAAACCTTTTGCTTCTTCTGGTAATGCATCAAGTGAAGCGAATCCTTCACTGTCAACTGTATGAGTTGGGAAATTTAAGAAATCCCATTTTGTAATATTTGTTCTGTCTGGTTTTGGCATATCTAAACCAGTTGCTTTGTCTAGTGCTGCCGCGCGAAGCTCTGTAAACCAAGCCGGTTCTCCCTTTGCTTCTGAGAACGAGCGCACGTCCTGTACTGTTACAGGCAAGTTAAGTTCCACTGTCATGCTAGTTCGTCCTCCCTCTTATGCTTCTTGTTCTTCAGTTTCTTCTTCGATACCTAATTCTTTTTTAATCCAGTCATAGCCTTCCGCTTCTAAACGTTGTGCTAATTCTTCGCCACCTGATTTAACAACACGACCTTGCATCATTACGTGTACATGGTCTGGTGTAATGTAGTTAAGTAGGCGTTGGTAGTGAGTAATCATTAAGCAGCCGAAGCCTTCTCCACGCAATGCATTGATTCCTTTTGAAACAACTTTAAGTGCGTCAATATCAAGACCAGAGTCAATTTCATCTAAAATTGCGAAAGTAGGTTTAATCATCATTAATTGAAGAATTTCGTTACGTTTTTTTTCACCGCCAGAGAAACCTTCATTTAAATAACGTTGTGCCATATCCTCATGCATTTCAAGGAATTCCATGTTTTTATCTAATTCACGGATAAATTTCATTAGAGAAATTTCATCGCCCTCTTCACGGCGTGCATTGATAGCTGAGCGTAAGAAATCAGCATTTGTTACACCAGCGATTTCAGAAGGATATTGCATAGCTAGGAATAAACCTGCTTGAGCACGCTCGTCCACTTCCATTTCAAGTACATTTTCGCCATCAAGTTCAACTGTACCAGAAGTTACTTCATATTTAGGATGACCCATGATTGCAGAAGCTAGTGTTGATTTACCAGTTCCGTTTGGTCCCATGATTGCATGAATTTCATTTGTATTGATCGTAAGGTTTACGCCTTTTAAAATCTCTTTACCGTCGATTTCAACGTGAAGATCTTTAATAACTAAAATTGACATGAAAATACCTCCATAGTGTGTTCAGTGAATGGTGAACCATTCCTTAATTATCATCATTCTAATCTTAACTGAAAATCGTTCTCTATGCAAACCATTTCAATCACTTTCATTTTTCTCTGAAACAATCCTTAAAAATAAAGAGTTTGTAAGCATTTTCAGATTATTACTAATCGTTATTGACAATGAGAATCAACTTTCCTCATTTTCAATGAAATAAATCTAATTGAGAATGGATTTCATCTAGCTACATAGTGGAAACCTCTCAGGAATCGCTAATTGTAGCGGTTTTGTGACAGAAATGCAGAAAGAACAGTATCAATACTATAACCTTTTTTATTAGAATGGAATCAAATAAGGGAAAGAAATCTAGTAGGTATTTTATTTTGCTCAATGACATTTGTTAAAACGTGCAATTTATATTGATTGACCTTCGTTCCGGCTGGCGACTCCTTGGAGATTAGCAATAGAGGAACGAAGGCTAAAACCATCACATCCTGTAATAACGCCTTCGTGACCAACATCGGTGCCGCAACGGAAATCAACCACACGTTATGGTGATGGTTGAATTTCCAATAAACTTTGCTCCATCATTAAAAGTTAAGGATGACATTTTGCTAAAACGTATGTCATGCGAATAAGTTGATTGGAGTGGAGGCTGAGCGACTCCTCGGGGATCAGCAACAGAGGAACGAAGGCTAAGAGCATCACATCCTGTGATAACGCCTTCGTGACCAACTTCGTGTTGGCCCAAGCGGCTCATCGGATGCCCCCAGGAAGCTCTGCTCTGCGCGAAAGCGAAGCGACAGCAACAAAGCGCCCAGCCGCAACGGAAATCAACCACACGTTATGGATGAGCCTTAATTGATTTAGACATCCGTTTTTAATTACAATCATTTTTCATCTTAAATAGTATATAATTGAGGTATAATCAATCGATTTTTTCGATTAATAGAGGTGAATATCTAGTGGAGTTACGTCAATTACGTTATTTTGTTGAAGTTGCTGAGCGGGAACACATTTCAGAAGCTGCCGAACATCTTCATGTTGCTCAATCTGCAATAAGCCGACAAATTGCTAATTTAGAAAATGAATTAGGCACACCACTTTTTGAACGTGTAGGACGCAATGTTAAATTGACACCGATTGGAAAAACATTTCTCGAGCACACCATTACTGCTTTAAAAGCTATTGATTTTGCCGCAAAGCAAATTGAAGAATATTTAGATCCTGCTAAAGGTACGATAAAAATCGGTTTTCCAACGAGCTTGGCTAGCTATGTATTGCCAACTGTTATCTCAGCCTTTAAGCGTGAATATCCAGATTTGCAATTCCAGCTCCGTCAAGGCTCCTATCGTTTTTTAATCGATGCAGTCAGAAACCGCGAGTTAAATTTAGCTTTTTTAGGCCCTCTTCCACCGAAGGACGAATCGATTCGTTCAACAATATTATTTACCGAAAATATCGCTGCATTACTGCCAGCAAAACATCCATTAGCCAAAAGGGAAAGTATTCAGCTTGCTGATTTACGTAATGATTTATTTGTGTTATTCCCAGATGGCTATATATTACATAAAGTAGCTATGGATGCCTGTCGCGCTGCCGGCTTCTTACCAAACATCATCTCTGAGGGTGAAGACTTAGATGCACTAAAAGGTCTTGTCGCTGCAGGCATTGGGGTTAGCTTATTACCAGAAAGTTCATTATATGATTCGGCTGCCCGCTTCACAGTAAAAGTACCGATTGTATCACCTACAATTCCAAGAACAGTCGGTATTATTTCACCTGTAAACCGCGAAATTGCTCCATCAGAAAAAATATTTTTAGACTTCGTTACCACTTTCTTTTCACGTCTTTCTCAATTCCAATAAAAAAAATCGCCGTATGTGGCGATTTTTTTTGACTTAAGGTGAGTCTATCCGTGAGATTGGCTGTTCTATCCATGATTTTGTCTGTTCTATCCATCATTTTGGCGTTCCTATCCACGACTTTGACTGTTCTATCCATCATTTTGACGTTTCTATCCACGACTTTGGCTGTTCTATCCGTCGCTTTGGCGATTCATTCCGTCACTTCGGCTCTTCTTTCCGTCGCTCTGACGTTTCTTTCCGTCACTTCGGCTCTTCTTTCCGTCGCTCTGATTTCCATCCGTCACTTTGGCTCTTCTTTCCGTCGCTCTGACGTTTCTTTCCGTCACTTCGGCTCTTCTTTCCGTCGCTCTGATTTCCATCGGTCACTTCGGCTCTTCTTTCCGTCACTCCTCTGATTGTTCATTAATCCATTGTAACGTTTTTGAGCCTAGACCTCCGGCGCGCCATAAAACAACCTCATTGTAGCGTCTCTTTTGCACGTATGCTGTCCATTTTTCAAGTGTTTCCTGATCGGCATACCAAACTTCATGCTTCACTTTTTGTTCATCTACATACGTGAAATATGCAGCACCACTTGCTTTATCGCGTTGTTTAACCGCTTTCGTTTTGTTCAGTAATTCCTCTGCCTCTATCTCTGTTAAAGCAACTGTTTTGCCTTGGTTCACCCATTCAAATCCGCCAGTTGCAAAAGCAATCGCTAGTTTTTGATTGGACTTCTTACTGTTTTTTATTAAGTCATTTAAAAATGAAAAGGTTGCCTTTGCACCTGGACCACTATGATATCCGTGCACATTATAAGCCATCACTGTATATTTAGGTCCATCTGGCAATTTCACATCAAACGGGAAGCTAGGTTCTAGTACGACATGTAATGAAATACCCTTTTTTGATAGCTGTTTATAAAGCTCCTCTAGGAAACGGACATACCCAGGGAGGTCCTCTTTAGCAATCTTTTCATAATCAATTTCGATACCTTTCACATTGTATCGTTCAACAACTTGCATAATATTATCAATATGTCGCTGCCTAAATGACGCATTTTGAAACAATCGATGCAATAACGTACTATCCTTCTGAACTGATGGGGCGTTATCTGTAACAGTATCGTTAATTAACGTAAGTATCACATTATGGGATACATCAAATTGTTGCTGTGTTTGTTTCAACATTTCTATCGCATCTTCTGTTAGTAATAATTGGTCACTCTCATTAAAATAAGCACCAAAAACGCGAATGTCTTGTAAGCCCTGTTCTGAATTTCCCACATCCTCGATGGCAGATTTGATTTGCCATTCAGGTAACCAAATAGATAATTGAAGCTTTTCTTTGTTCTTCAACGGCTCTCTCGCCTTTACAGGTTCTTCTTTACTATTACTACAGGCCGTGATAATTAGTAGTGCTAGACAGATAAACAAAAAAATTTTTTTCACTTAATTTAGTTCCCCCCGTTTTAGAAGGTTTCAATAAAGAAATCAACAACGTTATTAAATAAAGTCATTGTTTTGTGCTTTACTTTATCGAAGTTCGTGTATTGGTTAGTAAAAAGTGTATGATCGTTAACATCTGTAATCAAAATATCTTCGATGATTGTATCATAAATATCATCTGCATACTGTTCATGCGAAGTTTCTTTTTTGCTGAACATCGCACCAAATCCAATTTGTGACCCTTGAATGTCAGGATTTACTTGTATTGTTTTGGATAATACTTTATCTACATCTATCTTTATTTTATCCTTATTAACAGCAATATTAAATACTCTTGTGTTTGTTAGATTTCGTGGATACTCTTCCTTATCAATTCTAGAGCCTTTTTGCGTAGCCTGATAATCGTATACAGTAGCCTTATTAAATGCATACTCTTCTTCATTCCACTTTATTTCATTTAACGGGAAACGCTCCTTCTCAACAACGCCTGATTTTGGTAATTTTTCAGAAACAACAATCTCATTATCTATTAATGCCACCCGAATATAGCTATTATTTTTTTCATCGTAGTTTAAATAAATAGATTGTTGTCCAACGACATTCCCTTTAAAGGCAAAGTTTATATTATATTTCTCTGGAAGTGTTTCCTTCAATACTACCCGACCTTCACTAGAAGGTGCTGATGTTATAATAATCTCATTATTTTCATATTCTGCTGCACCATTCTTTACAGACCATTCTTTTGCCCGTTTAGGATCTCCGACTTCAAATTCTACATTTTGCTTACTAGCTTGTCGGATTTTCATCATCAAGTGATTGGTAGACCAATAGGGCGATACTTGTAATCTACTTAAGTTGTAGAGATTAGCATCCGCATTATTATATGCCCCTAGCTCCAAATTGAAATGCATTTTAAATTTATCTTTAATTTGTTTATTATTCGCACGTTCAACTAACGAATCCATATTATTATAAAGTGAGTTGGCATGCATAATCGCATAAGCCTTAGGAACTTCTCCTAATTCCTCCTCATAAATATCTTGCATTAGCTTGTAATCTTTTTGGATACGTTTTTCCATTTCCTGTCGCGTTTCACTTGGAATCATATATTGATTGCGAATGAAGTCCATTAAATAATGATTATAATATTCAATAGTCGTTTTATTCGGCACATTATTTTCATCTATAACACCTAACGACTGTCCTTTATTATTATAAATATTAATATATGTTAGACGGTACCCATTAGAGCCCAACTCCCAATAGCCACTTTTCTCCATGAGTAATAAGTCTTTCGGTTTTAAAAATTTGTTGTCCCGTGTATCCATTTTATTGGCGTACGTAAACATCGTAGCTTTATAGTTTAGATCCTCCATGATATTTTGAGCAAATATACTAGAATCTGTCCGTCCATCTTCAAATGATAAAAACAAAGCTTTTTCTGGCAACGGTTTGTCTTTCTGATAAAAATCTAAAATATCTTGCTGAGTAATTGTTTGATAACCCTGACTTTCAAGTAATGCTAGTTGTTTTTTTAAATTCTCTTTAGATACGTATTTGGGAGATTCACCTCTGCTCACACCAAAATAAGATAATGCGATGAAACCATCTTTATTTTCTAAAGGAACCGTTTCCTCTTCCCTTTTTTCTGTTAAAAACACTACACGTATTAAAATAATCGCTAAAAATATAACGATAATCGCTTGTACAATGGATCGTATTATTTTCCTTCGATTTTTTTTAGCTGGATTTAATACAACATTTTTTTCACTCATTTCTTCTCACCCATTTTTCTATTTAGAATCGAAAATCGGGATTTTCGTAACTTTTGTTTTTCCAATTTCTTTTCTTTGGCGATGATGTCTTGAGGTGTTTCTCTCGTACCCCACGTTGATTTCCAAAATGTAACCCATGCAACAGGCATTTGCCACAGCAAAATAAATTCATAGAAAAGTACAAAGATAAAGCCAAATGTCCATAACTTACTTTTTCTAAAGAAAAGATGGGCCAAGCTCATTAACATTGCCATCAATAACAAGCCCATTAAAAACGTTGTTGGAAAAACGCCATGCATAATTGGCACATAAAGTAGATTGTAAACAACAACAATAGGGGCTGCTATTGGTACGATTAAACCGATGATGAAGAAAAGAAACATAAAAGGTTCCTTCTTCCACATAAATAAAAATGCCCGTAAAGATTCTCGTAGCCATGATCGTTTCCATCTCATTTGTTGAGATAAAAAGACTTTTGTGTCTGATGGAACAATTGTAGAACATACAGCATTGTCCTGGTATCCCGTTCGATGTGTTTTTAAAATATAGTTTGTCATACTACGGTCATCCCCGAATGTTGCGGGTTGTCCAAGAAATTTTTGGTTTAACCATGCTGTCTCATTCTTTAAAATAAGCTCTTTTCGATAACATGCTAATGGACCAGATAAGCAAGTTACTGTATCAAACCAAGACTCAGCAGCTTTCATTATTCGAAAGGCTATATAATAGCGAACGGTTTGCAATTTTGTCAGAGCATTTGTAAATTTATTTTCAACTTCTGTTCTTCCAGCCACACCGCCCATTTTAGGATCTTGGAAAGGCTGCACTATATTTCGAATAGCATGAGGTTCTAAAAAACTATCTGAATCTACGAAAACGACTAATTCGTGTTTAGCAAGATGTACTCCTGCCACTAAAGCCTCACGCTTCCCTCCATTTTGAGGTAGCTTATGGAAACTTAAGCGATTCTTTGTTTTAAATCGCTCACCCTCGCTATGAATAAGTTCAATCATTTCTTTTGCTTTTTCCTCAGTTCTATCTGTTGAATAATCATCTACAACAATAACTTCTAATTTGTCTACAGGATAATACTGATTAATACAGCTTAAAATTGTTCTATGAATCCATTCTTCTTCGTTAAACACTGGAATAATAATAGAAACGCCCGGTTCAAATTTAGGATTTATCGGCACATTCCTATAGAAAATACCGAATAAATATCGACTTAAAAGAAATGTTGCAGCAATAATACTATATAGATATAGGAATTTATTGAATCTGAAATAAATAACACTTTCAGCCCTCATTAATATCACAATAAGAGAAACAATCAATAGAAATAAACTTGCCACAAAAATTGATAGTCCCCAACGTTTTTTAGTCATATAGTCATTTAAAGGCTGTAAAAATTCACATGCATAATAGCATCTAGTTTCACCATCTACTTCTTTCGTAAAATGACGAACAACTTTCGCTTTTACCTTTACCTTAGATTCATAGCCCTCCGGCATCGCACCACCAGGTATAGTAAATTTCATCGTAATAATTTCATCTATTAAAAAATTATCAGGACTATTTGAAAATATAAGGATACCTGTAACCGAAATATCCTCCGCATAATGTTTGTCACTAACCTTTTGCTTTGCTCTTTTAATTTGTACTTCAAAATTAGTTTCATAGCGTAAACTTAACAGCTGTAAACGATATATTTCATTGACATCTGTAGGATCGATTTCTTCCTTTTGATACGAAGCACCTCGTCGATTAACGAGATTTCGTACATTTTCTGGATCAGGAATATTCGATAAAATGCGTCGATCAGAGCGTGGTATCGTTAAAATCTCTTTTTTCTTATTCATGATTATCAATTCACTTTCTTGTTTGAATCTTCTTCAATCCAAGTCGACATTTTTGCAAAGCTATACCCATCTTTTTGCAACTTTTCAATGATTACTGGTAGTGCTTCAACTGTTTTTGTACCATCTAAAACGTGCATAACAATTACTTTTCCTGGAGCAACTCTACTCATCACGCGATTATAAATATCTGAAACGGTATATTCTAAATTCCAATCGAATGATGCAATATCGTACATAGCAATCGATTTGACACCTGTTGCGGCAATAATTTTTGCTGATTCTTCATTAATAGCACCTTTATTAGGTCTGAAATACAGCAAAGGTTCTTCCTGTATGGCGTATGTTAACGCCTTATGTGCCATCACGACATCCTCTTGTAATTCTTCCGGCGTCATGGTCGTAACATCAAGGTGATTGTAGGAGTGGCTTGCAACCTCATGGCCTCTCTCAACAATTAATCGCGCTAATTGCGGATCCTTTTCCACACCTTTGCCAATTAAAAAGAATGTAGATTGAACATGATACTTATCAAGAACATCCAAAATCTCTTTAAGTCTCTCCTCACTCGCCCAATCATCAAAGGTTAAAGCAACTTCTTTTTTGGAAGTATTTTTACGATAGTACATATTCGGTTTTACATTTTCATAATCCGGATTTACTTTAATAGCATCATAGCCTTCAATTTCCTCTAAGGATTTTACTAAATATTGTTTATCCAAAACGTCCGTTAATGTAGAAAAAACGTATCCTTTTTCTTCGCCCAAATGAGACAATAGTGGAATAACATCAATAATCGCAGGATTAATGTACGTGTTTAAATGAATGATAGATCCACTATCGATAAAGCGATGAATATAATCCATTATTTCTTCAGCACTTTGCATATTTCGATCTTTTGGATTAACGGAAGATCCTACGACTCCCTTCATATTAATGGTTTTAGTTGCTAAACGCATATTGTCCGTTGAATCACCAGAACGACTACGAACGTATTTAGGTGTATACCCTAATTTCTCTTTAAAAACTTCATTCGCTAAATAGATTTCTTTATAAGTTTCTTCATAACTCAAATCAGTCATTTCGGAAAACGTCAATGTTCCATTTTCTACCTCATGACCTTTAGCTAAAATATCCTTCACTAACTCAGGATCTTGTGCCACTCGCGTACCTTCTACGAAAAATGTTGCCTTCATGTTAGATTGATCCAAAGCCTTTAATAATTTTTGCATTGTTTCATTGTCTGCAAGTCCATTAAAGGTTAAAGCTACCTTTGGAATAAGAATTTTTGCGTGACTATAAAATTCACTCATCGTCCCATCATGTTCCTTTACCTTAACTGCTGAATCAACTGGTTGAACCTGATTAGTTTGAGCAGACGATTGACATCCAGCTAAAAATAAAAGGAATAATAGACTACATATTTTTAGTCGCCTCGCGTTCACAGAACCCCTCCTATAATTTGTAGTATTTTTTATTCTCGAACAAATAATGGGTATTGCGTGTGTCAAAAATTAAAGCAGCGTGTTGATCAATCAATGAATAATCAATAGTTGTATGATTCGTTAAAATGACTACAGCATCTGCTTTTTGAATTATTTCTTTTGTAAGCGAAACGGTGTTAAACATGTAATTACCAACTGTAAATGTATCAATAAATGGATCGATAACTTTTAGACCACACTGCTTGTCCTTTAATTTGTCAATGACATTTAATGCTGGTGATTCTCGATAATCATTAATATTTGGCTTATAGGAAACTCCAATAACTACAATTTCTGCATCATTTATCTCTTTTCCTTGCACATTTAAATAGTTTTCAAGTCTTGCAACTACAAAGTTCGGCATGGAATCATTAATTTTATCTGCGGTCTCAATTAATGTTGCCGCAATACCATGTTGCTGGCCAGCCCATAATAAATATTTAGGGTCTACTGGGATACAATGACCACCTACTCCAGGGCCAGGTGTAAATGGCATAAAACCATAAGGCTTGGTCGAAGCTGCTTCAATTACTTCCCACACATCAATATCCATCTTATAGCAAATCTGACTTAATTCATTGACAAGGGCAATATTAATTTGCCTAAATGTGTTTTCTAGTAACTTTTCCATTTCAGCAACCTTTGGACTTGTTACCGTAAACACCTTTGTACTAATCACCGTTTCATAAAAAAGTTTGGCAACTTCTAAACAAGCTACTGATACTCCGCCAACTACTTTAGGCGTATTCGAAACTGAAAAATTCAAATTTCCAGGGTCCACACGTTCAGGAGAATACGCTAAAAATATATCCTTTCCAATAATAAAGTTACCTTTTTCTAGGATTGGTTGAACTACTTCTTCTGTTGTTCCAGGGTAAGTTGTACTTTCAAGAATAATTAAAGTATTAGAGGATATGTTCTGTGCGATTGCATTAGCTGCATCAACAATATACGAGATATTAGGTGTTCCATCTGCAGTCGTAGGTGTCGGTACACAAATAATAATGATATCTACATGTTCAAGTTTAGAAA
Organism: Lysinibacillus sp. NPDC059133; assembly: GCF_042755925.1. Lineage (NCBI taxonomy): Bacteria > Bacillati > Bacillota > Bacilli > Caryophanales > Bacillaceae > Lysinibacillus > Lysinibacillus sp. NPDC059133. The sequence continues at coordinate 34,350 of NZ_JBHZDH010000047.1, forward strand.
AATCATTTGTCGGGTCAAATTTCTGTTCATTAACGGCTTTCTCTATGATTGTGTTAGACATATCAGCAATATAGCTATCACCGCTTTTTAATTTAGTAATTTTTTCATTGTCTTTATCGAAGCCAATTACCGCAAAGCCTTTATTGACGATTTCCAAGGCTAATGGGAGCCCCACATAACCAAGTCCAACAACTCCAATTGTTGCACTTTTTGTTTTGATTTTATTTGATATAGCTAATTCCCTTGACTCAATTTTTATCCCCATAAACAAATCACTCCTTTGTCTAATATTTTAAAAATTTCAGAGACTACTTTCTACAATTGCTAATTCTTTTACGATTCATTTTTTGCACATGTAATCCCCCTCATCACATCCATTCCAAGTAATATTATCCCGTAATTTGAAATACGAACTTCTCCAACACATATATAGTACTAAATAAAACCAAACATTTTCTATACAATTTCTATTTAAAATGAAAAAATAACTATTTTACTGAAAACCACTCTCCTAACTACATCCACATTCCATTTCTTTAGAACTATATATTTTCGATAAATCCCTACATAACATGTAATTGTATTAAATTTAACCAAGTAAAAACTGTTATTTTTTTTCACAAAAAATATTTTTACTAGTTTTTAAAAAATAAATGTTATCTAATTAACTATTAAATCCATAAGAAACGCTTTATTATCACCATTAGCTATTTATCTTGAAAAGTAGCGCTCTCTAATTAATCATTAAGAGAACTCCAACATATGTTCTTTGAAAAATCGGTTATTATTTTGCAACTAACATCCTAAGCAAAAAAAAATCGCCGTAACAGGCGATTTTTTTTTAGTGATTCTATCGTTCACTCTGATGTTTATTAATTTGTTTTTTTGTTGAAACGATCGACAATCATGGCTAATGCACCATCTCCCGTTACATTTGTAGCTGTACCAAAGCTATCTTGTGCTAAGTACAGTGCGATCATTAGCGCAACCATTGTTTCATCGAAGCCGAGCATTGTTTGCAGTAAACCTATCGCTGCCATGACTCCTCCTCCTGGGACACCTGGTGCAGCAACCATCGTAATACCTAGCATAAAGATAAAGCCGATATATTGTGCAAAACCTATATCCATACCGTTCATCATCATAACACCTAAAGAACAAGTTACGATTGTGATCGTACTACCTGATAAATGAATGGTTGCAAACAATGGGATTGTAAAATTCGTTACTTTTTCTGAAGCTCCTGTTTTTTGTGATTGTCGCAATGTAACCGGAATAGCTGCAGCTGAAGATTGTGTGCCTAATGCTGTAAAATACGCAGGTAGCATAGTTCGAAGTAACATAAGTGGATTTTTCTTATTTAAAGTTCCCGCAGCAGTGTATTGCACTAGCAATATTACCCAATGCATCACAATTACAAGTGCGAAGACAATTGCGAAGACAGAAAATATTTTTGCTACTTGTCCTCCATATGTCATGTTCAAGAAGATCCCGAAAATATGAAATGGTAAAAGTGGAATAATCACAAATGAAATTACCTTTTCAATGATTACATTAAACTCTTCAAAACCACGTTTCATCACATCGCCTTTGATGGCAGTCATACCAATCCCTACGATAAATGCAAAAATTAATGCTGACATCACACCCATTAATGGAGGCATTTCAACTTTAAAGAATGCCTGTGCTAAAAATTCCTCTGGGTTTTTCATGCTTTCCATAGCACCATTTGATATGAAGTTGGGTAACACATTTCGCGCTACCAAAAAGGCGAACATCCCTGCAATGATTGTTGAGAAATAGGCAAAGAATGTTGCCAAGCCTAATAATTTCCCTGAGCCTTTCCCAAGCTGAGCTATGCCCGGAGCAATAAATGCAATAATAATAAGTGGTACAACAAAATTTAAAAAATTACCGAATAAGCCATTAAATGTTGCAAATATACGTACAAATGGCTCTGGCATAAAGCTTCCAAGTATTACCGCTAACAAAATAGCGACAATAATTTTTGCCAATAGACCAAATTTAAACTTCACGATATTGTCCTCCTAAAAAAAACAACTGTCTTTCTCGAATGTATTATTAGTAATTTAACATAAACAGTTGCAAGAATATACAGCTTGCGTAATAGGCGGAATTATAAAATATTTTTCTATTTTCAAACAAAACAGCTCATCACCATAACGTATGGTTAATTTCCGTTCCGACTGGGCACTTTCCTAGGGGCGTCCAGTCTTCACTCCAATCAACTTATCTAAAATTAACAAATGTCATCCATTACTTTTGGGATGAGCCAAAAAAAAAAACTTAGAATAGGTAAAAACTCACCTATCCTAAGCCTCCATTTAACTTCTTTCAGCAATTATTTTAGTAGCGAAAGCAAAGCGTCAGCTACAGAAATCTCCACCTCTATTATAGGTGATGAGATGAATGCGGATTTAAGCTATTTTTCAACGATTATCCAAACACCCGCTGAAATAGAGGAACTCAGTCTAAGAACGCCACGTCCTGTGGCAATTTATCTGTGCGAAAGCGAAGCGACAGCAACACACGACTGAGTAACCAACATCGTGTTGGCCCAAAGCCTCCGGCGGATGTCACGGAATCGGTAAGGAGTTCAATATAGGATGTTAGCCTAAAACCATCGCATTCATGCGATAACGGCTAACTGACCTGCATCGGTGCTACTGCCGCTACGCTTTCGCGCAAAAAACATCTGCAGGCCTAAGCACAAAGCCGATTCCGGACGCAATCATGCCGAGGCATAATTGATTAATCTTTAAATAATTTTTGTAAAATATAATATGATTGTTTTAAACGCTCTTCATACTTAGGCGTTTGCCATGATTCCCATGAATACGCTGAAAGAGCAGGTAAGACATGGTCTTTTGTCTCAGGTAAGGATTTTACAACTTTGCCCTCTTTATCTACAAAGACCGCACCAATATAAATATTATCGACTTTCGTCGAAGCTGTCTCTCCATCTTTATATAAATCTCCCATAAACTCACGCTGGCTTGGATCTTTTGCTTGAATCAGTAGCCAAGGAATTCGTAGCTCAATCACATTATCATCCGTCCACGTATAGTCTACTAACGAATTATAATCTTTTGCTTTCGGATTAGCATTCCCTTGAAGCAGCTTCCCTGTTTCATAAGAACTAAAATCGGTAGTCCTATTTTGCTCTGGTAAGTACAGCTGTTTATTTAACACATAATAAATCGGTGAAAACTTACCACTATTTTTTGTGGGAACTGCCATACGAGGCGGAATCATATTTAAACTATGACCGTAAAAATAATCATAAAAATCATAGTATTCATCTATGACAACTCGAGAGTCTCCACTTTTATTTAATTCCACCATAAAATCTACGCCATTTGAAAACGTCATGTCTTTTATGGATGTTGCTGAAGTATTCCCTTGATTTGGTACTACATCTAATAAAATACGGGGTGAGGCTTTTTCTAAAACATCACTTTTTAATTTGAGATACAAATATCTTTCATCATAATCGACAGCAAAATCTGTTGAGTCAGAAGGTGAGGTATTGTACATTTGTGTACCTTTCCACTCCTTTGTATCGCCGTCTACTTTTACTTTCAATCGATCAAAGCTTAGTACGCCAAATTGCTGTTCATTCGTTTGTGCATTAGACCAATACGGTCGACGATTTGGATCATCATAATCCATCGTGTTCCACGTCCGCTTAAACCACTCGTCTTGCCATGTAAAGATAAGACCTCCGAGCAAGCCTTCATGCATAATATCTTCATATAAATGTTGAAGCGTTTCACCTTGCTGCTGTTCGGACATATGGCCCTGATTCCAGCCATAAACATTTTCATGTGTCATACCACGAGCTGCAGGGATTCCAAACTCCGCAATAAGAACAGGCATACGATGAGCTTCATGTAAGTCTTTTAAATATCCTGCATAACTATTTTTATTGCCCCGGAAATCTTTATAATTTAAATATTTTTGGTCGAAGTTAAAGAAGTCAGGGTAATAAGGATAAACATGATAGGAAGCAAATTGGCCAGGTGCCTGCATCTCACCTTTCGTATAGATGACATTTGGATTTACGCCTACCAAATCTTCATCCTCAGAAGGCTCAGATGGATGGTCTAATAAGTCAGTTGTTACCCAGTTTGTGAAACTCATTGGACGGATCCAATTATATTTATCCTTCTCGTAAACAGTAATAAGATCCATTTGCTCCGCTAACCAATGCTCAAATGGTGCAGCATTTTTCGTTTCAAAGTACTTCCCATTGTAATCGCCTATATTAGCATGTTTCTCGTTCGTACCAACAACCATATGCGGATACCATTCGATTCCTAGCACCCAGCCTATTATATATTTTGAAACATCCACATCATATAATCCTGAGGCATGTCCTGTCACTGGCTTCACATAAGTATTACCGTGGATAACGTCCACCATTCGCTTCATTTCAAGTTGAAAATCCTCTAAGGTAGCTTCATCATAGGCATCTAATGAATCAACCAAGCCTTCCTCATTAATCCATACACCATGCAATACATACAGTGGTTTATCTGGATTTTCTTCATTGTATTTTGCAAGGGCCCGATAAAAACCTGGCGGGTGTAATGTATAGACACGAATCGTATTGGCATTCATCTCAGCAATTTGACGGAACCATCGATAGTACTCTTCTTCCGTAATAGCAGCCTCACCAGGGAATGCTCCTGGTTTACCCATACCGATATTAACGCCCTTAAAGACTAGTGGCTCCCATTTCCCATCACGTAAGACTTCAAATGACTCGCCCTTAGTACGTGCGTTATAATTTAATTTGTCATGATTAACGTTTTCTTGAACTTCTTTTTGCTCAAACGTTTCAAAAATTTTATGCATGACTGGTATATAGATCGACCAATAAAATGAACTATCTGCATATTTCTCAGCATATTTATAAATGGTCGGTAATCCCTTTATTTTGTAAAGGGTCGGTACCCGTGACATATCGTTGAAGTCTCCAGCAAAATAATAGCTTGTCGTGTAGCGTTTATCCTGTGAAACGATTGCCGCAAATTGCTGTGGAATATCGTTGGCCTCTAATAGTTTTTCCCCATCTTTTGTTAAGTCCCATTCATAATTAGCTAGAGCATCCTCCGCATATTTAGGTGTGATAATATCAAACCAATAGCCATACTCTGCACGAGCAGAGGTATTAAAGAATTTTTGCCCTTCTTCAGTAAATTGAACCTGGATGCCTTCTGTTTTTACATGCTTGTCCATTTCTAGCACAATGAGCTTTTCTGTTATTTCATTAAATAGAAGAAAGCCTCCGCCCTTGTATGGCCAATTATCACCATGTTCATCGATGACCCATTGTGGGATTTCTTTATTTTTATGATAATCAAGTTCATCAAAATAACGCCCAATCCATCCAGACCATGAAACCCCTAAATAATCCTGTAACTCTTTTCTAACTTCCACTGACGTTGGTGACGCAAATGTATTGTATTCAGCGATCAACATACTTTTCTTGTTGCTTGCTAATCGAGATACAATAGACTGCCATTCATCCATTTCCAAGCCGCCAACAATTTTTTCTGAGCGTTTACCTAGGCGCTTTTTTTCATTTAAATCATCCTTATAAACACCATACGTATCTGCCAAATAAATAACATCATAATTACTATAGTCACTCGGAAACTTTTTTTCTGACACTTTCTTCGTTTTATCATTCGGGATCGTACCATAGTAATTTTTTTGTACATCATACGGATGATCATCAATTGTGTATTTATAATGATTTAAAAACCAGTTCACACCTAAATGCTCTCGATAAGTTTCATTCGGAACCGTTTTATCTAGAATCGCAACGTTGAGCGGTTTTTCATCGCTTAAATACCACCATGCTATAGGTGTGATCATGAGAATTAGAACGACTATAATTCCTATATATATACGCTTCATACACTTTTCTCCTTTTCACCAATGCCGACACGCTTCATATTACCCCAATCGCTTCTTCTTAGCACAAACCGAATCAATCCCTCACAGCGCCAAAAAAGAGTGAGTGGTCGATACCAGAAAATTTCAGTAAATGCTAAAAGTATCATGCGTAGTAGTTCTCTCGGTCTCGGATAAGTATTCAAGATCCATGCTTCGAATAATATAGAGGCTATTGAAAAAATGACGCCATAAATGACGAAAAGCAGTAACAGGATTATGGCTACTTCATAATAGATTTTCCCTAAGAAAAAGGCCACTACGATATAAATATAACCACCTAGCTCAACTAGTGGTCCTAGGCATTCTACTAGCCAAAAATATGGAAATGAAAGCATGCCGATTAAGCCATATTTTGGATTCAACGTCATCGTCTTATGCTTCCAAAGACTTTCAAATAATCCTTGATGCCAACGTCTACGTTGGTTTCGTAAAACCCCTAATGTCTGAGGTGCTTCAGTCCAGCACACAGGATCTGGAACAAATTCTATACGTTTCTTTTCTTTTTTCTTTCTTATCAAACGGTGAATATTCACGACAAGCTCCATGTCTTCTCCAATAATATTCGTTGAATAACCGCCCGCTTCTACAGCCCATTCCTTCGAAAATACACTAAATGCTCCCGAAATAATAAGCACAAGATTGTATTTACTTAAAGCTATTCGCCCCATTAAAAAGGCTCGCGCATATTCTATTATTTGCATGATGACTAAGTAATTATTTGGTAAGTGTGTTTCAGTAACAGAACCAAGTTGCATTTTCGCTCCATTGGCTATTCGGATATTTCCCCCTGCCGCAATCACTTCGCCATCTGATAAAATAATCGGCTTCATCACACGAAGCAATGACTTTTCATCCAAGATTGAATCACCATCAATAGAGCAGAAGTATGGATATTGAGATACATTAATACCAACATTCAATGCATCTGCCTTACCACCATTTTCTTTATCTACTAAAATACAATTTTTATAGATCTCAGATTCATAAATTTGTTTAACTTGTTTTGTAGGGATATTTGTACGAACAATTTTATCAACGGGCTTCATTCGGAAATGCTCGATTACGGTTTGTAGTGTAGAGTCAGTTGACCCGTCGTTAATAATGATAATTTCCGTTTGTGGATATCGTAAATTCAACAATGAATAGACTGTGTCTACAACCCCAATCTCTTCATTGTAAGCAGGGACTAATAAGGATACTGGTTTTGAGTAGAAGGCATCTGTATGCGCATCATCATACTCTGAGGGATCTAATTTATAGCGTTTTCGCATAACTAGCATGGCAATAACAAACATTGCGCAATATGAAACAATAACAAATAACATATAAAACAGAATAAATCCACCAAAGAACCACATACAAAAATCTAAAAATACTTTCATTTGTTCCCCCGCTTTCTGACTACTGTTTCCTGTGCCATTTCAATTGCATATTGGTCATTTGAGGACTCCATAAATTGCTGTAATTTTGCAATTCCTTCTCTATTTTCTACAATTGTTTTAGCTGCCTGTGAGCGTACCCACCAATTTTCATCTTGAAGAAGCTGTTCTAAATAAGTGTAGGAATAGTTGAGTGGTACATGATTAAAGATTTTCGCAACCATTAATCTTACTTCCCACATATCTGATGTTACAAACGGAACATAAGGATCGATTTCATCAATTACACCAATTTCATAAAGACCCTTTAATGCTCTTATTTGAATTTCTGGAATCTCATGTGTTAATAGCTGTTTTAACTGATCAATATATTGCATATTTCTTTTGACAGCTGCCGTATCGATTGCAGCAAATTGGATATTATTTGTCCAGCTATCAAAGTCTTCAAATAATCGAATAAATACGTCATCCTCTAACAATACAAATAATCTTCTATATTCGCTTTCAGAATAATTGATACTCGATTCTTTAATTTTTTCAATAAACAATTCTGGTTGGAAGATAGAGTAATTTTTTAACAGTTGAAAATATTCTCCTTCCGAAATTTTGGTTTTCTCGAATTGTTGACAAGTATCTAATAATGCTTCTATCCGGAAATCAGCAATACGATATAAAGCATTCATCCTTATGCTCCATCGTTTACTGGATAAATCCTTTTCGTAAAACTCTTTTAAATAGAGATTAGAAAACTCTTTTATTTTATGTTCAACTTTTTCATTGATTATATTTTTCAAATAAGATGAAAAGATTATTTCTATAGCTGCTACTTGAGCTCTTCCGCGGGGAACAAGCACTATAGAAAAAATTTCATCATTGATTAAATAGTTGTACCAATGCTGTGAATATTTTTGTAAAAAAGTATCACGCACTTCGGTAAAACGAATTTCTCGATGGCGCTGAACAAGTATATAGATCGTAAATAAAAATAGAACTACTAATAAAACAACGATGACCGTTAAAAGAAAAGAAATCGATAGTTGTATCATAGCCAGAACCTCGCAAAAGTGCGCTTAATTTTTGCTTCTAACAAACGTAAATTAAATGGTTTTACGATATATTCATCGACGCCACCTTCATATGCATTAAGTGTTGCACCCTCTGAGTTTCGTTCTGACATCATATAAATGATGAACTTTTTCTCATTCGGCATTTCTCGCAAAATGTGCAAAATTTCTAAGCCATTTTTACGTGGTAAAATGTCGTTCATCACAACTAAATGCATATGGCCTGTTTTATAATTATCGGACTGTAAAAAACTATAGCCATCTTCATAGGTTGACACGTCTAAAGTATAATGAGGAATGTCTAAATTTTTGAGCGTCGTTTCTAGCACTTTTCTAAAGATTTCATTTTGTTCAATAATACTAACCTTTACTTGCTCCGTTGGTTGTACACGATAATCTGTAACCTGTTCTACTGACCAAGTCGGCTGTTCGTCATCAGCTAGTTTGCGCTTATTTTTATCTAACAATGTTTCAAAGTCAACGCTATTATTTCTTATTTCAGTAACGGAAGCTTTTAACGCTATTTGTTGAAATTCCCTTTCTTGCGTTAGAATTGCGAAAATCCGTTTTAAAAACGCCTTTACCTCTACCTCACTACTTTGCAGAAAAAATATTCCCCAATGCATGCCATCTGCTAGTTGAAAAAGTAAATCAGTTTTTCGTATTTTTGATTTTAGAAAAGCTGAAATTTGATGATTCACTTGATTACGTTCTATATCCGTTCCTTGTGAGGAATTCGCTACTTTAAAAAAGACTGCAGTCATTGTTAAACGTGAACGAATAACACTCTCACGCAAAATTTCAAAATAACCCTTCACCTCATGCTCCTGCATGATATCTTCTGCAATGATTAATTTATTCATTGATGTTCACCTCAGTTGATGGAAGAAGCATTTTAATACTCCTTCATTATTTTTCTATCATTTTTTTGATTTATAAACCCAACAACTATAGTAATAAAGATGACCAAACAATTGCTATACAAAATTTTTGGTAAATCGATCACTTTTAAAATATTATTATATTTTTGCTACAAACTACAGGATAATACCTTTTCTGATAAAAAGTTATATTTTTCTGATAAAAGACAACCTTTTATAATAAGAAGAAAGGGTATGTAAGCTTTATCACTTACATACCCTTTCAGACTACAAAAAACACTATTTTATTTCAGCTTGTCGACTGAGGAATCGTTGATTTTTCACGGAGAGTGGCGACTCCTGCAAGATCAGCTTGTGCTGAAAGCCTGATTGAAGCCAAGCCCGCGGAGTGAAAATCAGCTTTTGTTTATTGATACATGATGCCAAGATAAAAAGGGTATGTAAGCTTTATAAAATGTACCCTATAAGATAGACACTTTCAAAAAGGTCATCTTATAGGGTATTTTTGTTTATAATGAAGAAAAAACGAGCGGTGGTTAATTGTA
>NZ_JBHZDH010000048.1:0-41176 GCF_042755925.1 Lysinibacillus sp. NPDC059133
ACGACGGAAGGAATGATCAAAGCGACGGAAAGAAGTCAAAGCGACGGAAAGAAAGGCTAGAGCGACGGATAGAACAGTCAAGGTGACGGAAAGAAGGGGCAAAACGACGGAAGGAATGATCAAAGTGACGGAAAGAAGTCAAAGCGACGGAAAGAAAGGCTAGAGCGACGGATAGATCAGTCAAGGTGACGGAAAGAAAGGGCAAAACGACGGAAGGAATGATCAAAGTGACGGAAAGAAGTCAAAGCGACGGAAAGAAAGGCTAGAACGACGGATAGAACAGTCAAGGTGACGGAAAGAAAGGGCAAAACGACGGAAGGAATGATCAAAGCGACGGAAAGAAGTCAAAGCGACGGAAAGAAAGGCTAGAGCGACGGATAGAACAGTCAAGGTGACGGAAAGAATGGCCAAAACGACGGATACACTTATCAAAGAGACGAAATAGCAGTAGCATTCGTTGTTTATTATTTGGTAATGTGGACGAAAGGAGTGATATTTTATGAAGTATTCAGCACAATATTTTATTGAGAAATTAAATTTAGCAGAGCATCCAGAAGGAGGGTATTATATATCCTCATTTAGAGCAGCTGAGGATATGACTGTAAGAGATGTGCAGAGACCAATTTATACGAGTATTTATTTCTTACTTCGTTCACAGGATATATCGCATTTGCATCGTTTGAAATCGGACGAACTTTGGTATTATCATGCTGGCAGTCCGTTAACAGTCCATATGATTTTCCCAGATGGTACATATGAGGCGAAGAAGCTAGGATTAAATGTTGAAGCAGGAGAAGTACCACAAATAGCAGTACCGAAAAATACTATATTTGGCTCATCCGTAGAGGATGTAGATACATTTAGTTTAGTAGGCTGTATGGTTGCACCAGGCTTTGACTTTGAAGACTTCGAATTATTTACACAGGATGAGCTTCTAACGGACTATCCACAGCACGAGGAAGTTATTCGAAAAATGGCTTACACGACAATTCAAGAATAGAAGAAAAGTAGCCGTCTCAAATCAGTTGAGACGGCTCATGCCATTGAAAAATGATTATATCAATGAAATTAAGTTGTCAAATTTAATAAGGTATGGCTCTTCGGCAAAAAGAGGGGTTAATTTCCGTTCCGGCGGGCGCTTTGTCGCTGACGCTTCGCTTTCGCACAGATAAAACATTTGTTGCTGACGCTTCGCTTTCGCACAGAGCAAAGCTTCCTGGGGCGTCCGATGAGCCGCTTGGGGCAACAGATGTTTTTTGTGCGAAAGCGTAGTGTAACGTAGCGGCAGCAACACGATGTTGGTCACGAAAGCGTTATCCAAAAATCACCGCTAATATGTGCTCCGGTTAACTGCTCAGTACGTTGAATTGACAGCATAGTCCCATCCCCTTAAATGGCTTTATTTTGGTGTGTATTTAAGTAGTTTGAATAGTTCTGTTCGTTCTTTATCTGTTAAATCGCGCCACTGCCCAACCTTTAAATTGCCAAGCTTAATATTCATAATACGAATGCGTTGTAGACGCTTAACGGAGTAGCCAAGTGCCGAACACATACGACGTATTTGACGGTTTAAACCTTGCTCTAAAACGACTTTAAAGACTTTATCAGATATTTTTTCAACATAACAAGGTAGGGTTGTAGTATCTAAAATATCTACACCAGTGCCCATTTTTTTGATGAATTGTTCCGTAATAGGTTTATCAACTTGCACGATATATTCTTTTTCATGATGGTTTTCTGCACGTAAAATTTTATTAACGATGTCCCCATCATTGGTCAGTAATAATAGCCCTTCTGACTCTTTATCCAGTCGTCCAATATGGAAAATACGAAGGGGGTGATTAACAAAATCAACGACATTTCCTTTTATATGACGTTCAGTTGTGCTTGTAATTCCTACTGGTTTGTTTAAGGCAATATAAACGAGCTGTTCTTCTTTTTTTACCTCTTTTCCATCAACACAAACCATGTCACCAGTCTCAACCTGACTGCCGACTGTAGCAAGTTCACCATTAATCGTTACTTTACCTTCTGCTATCCATTTATCTGCGCCTCGACGAGATACAATACCTGTTTCACTTAAATATTTATTAATCCGCATACTGTTCTCCTATACATTTATATTATTTTTAAGTATACATTATAGTTGGTCTCACCGTGAATCCTTGAGGCTTTTCTGATAAATATAGCCTCTCTAGGAAATCATTTTCCGTTGGCCTTCTCGTCGTTCATACTTCGTTCCATATGCTTTCATACCAACCTACTTTTTTAATAAAACTAGATTTTTAGTATTGATTCGAAAAAAAATTAAAAAAGTTGAAATTATTTTTCGTTTCTGACAATATATTGTGTAAGAGGGTATCTATGAAAATATTGTTATTTCGATATAAAATGGCGATATTTGTAGAATATTTTCTCATTATTTTGTGTAAAGGGGAGAAGTAAAATGGTTTATGCATTTCCAAACACTGAAGGATCGGTAGTTCAATTCAAAGAGAAATATGAAAATTACATTGGTGGGGAATGGACACCTCCAGTGAAAGGACAATACTTCGATAATGTTACACCTGTTACTGGACAAGTTTTTACACAATTAGCTCGTTCTACTGCTGAGGATATTGAACTTGCAATTGATGCAGCACATGCCGCGAAAGAAGAATGGGGCAAAACATCTCCAACAGAGCGTGCAAACATTTTACTTAAAATTGCGGACCGCATAGAACAAAACTTAGAAAAGCTTGCCGTTGCCGAAACATGGGATAACGGAAAAGCGGTACGTGAGACATTAAATGCAGATATCCCTCTTGCCATTGATCATTTCCGTTATTTTGCGGGGGCTTTACGTGCACAAGAAGGCGCGGTAAGCCAAATCGATAATGATACAGTCGCTTATCATTTCCATGAGCCAATTGGGGTAGTAGGTCAAATTATCCCTTGGAATTTCCCGTTATTAATGGCTGTTTGGAAGCTAGCACCTGCACTTGCAGCTGGAAACTGTGTAGTATTGAAACCTGCAGAGCAAACGCCAGCTTCGATTATGGTGCTCGTTGAATTAATAGAAGATTTATTGCCATCAGGTGTACTGAATGTTGTCAATGGCTTTGGTTTAGAGGCAGGGAAGCCGCTAGCATCGAATCCACGCATCGGTAAAATTGCTTTTACTGGTGAAACAACGACTGGTCGCTTAATTATGCAATATGCTTCACAAAACCTTATTCCTGTTACATTAGAATTGGGCGGCAAGTCACCAAACATCTTCTTTGAAGATATTATGGATGAAGATGATGCCTTTTTAGATAAAGCAGTTGAGGGCTTTGTATTATTCGCTTTAAACCAAGGTGAAGTATGTACATGTCCTTCTCGTGCACTAATCCAAGAATCTATTTACGATAAATTTATGGAGCGCGTCCTACAGCGTGTTGAATCGATTAAAGTTGGGAATCCACTTGATCCGAATACGATGATGGGAGCACAGGCTTCGAGTGAGCAAATGGAAAAAATCCTTTCTTACTTAGATATTGGTAAGCAAGAAGGTGCTGAATGTCTAATTGGAGGAGAGAAAAACAGTGTAGGAGCAGGCTTTGAAAATGGCTACTACATTAAACCAACTGTCTTCAAAGGACATAATAAAATGCGCATTTTCCAAGAAGAAATTTTCGGGCCAGTTGTTGCTGTAACAACATTTAAAACAAAAGAGGAAGCATTAGAAATTGCAAATGACACATTATACGGTCTAGGAGCAGGTGTATGGACTCGTGATATGAATACAGCTTATCGCTTCGGTCGAGGTATCCAAGCAGGTCGTGTTTGGACAAATTGCTACCATGCTTATCCTGCACATGCAGCGTTCGGTGGTTATAAAATGTCGGGTGTTGGTCGTGAAAACCATAAGATGATGTTAGCGCATTATCAGCAAACGAAAAACTTATTAGTTAGCTACAGCGAAAACAAACTTGGTTTCTTCTAATTAGTAGGGAGGTGCATGAGCGTGGTCGTGCGTGTTTTAGCAACAGAAGAAGCGCTAGCACTAATCGAATTATTGAAAGAAAAGCATGGGCCCATTATGTTTCATCAATCAGGTGGATGCTGTGACGGTTCCTCGCCGATGTGTTATCCAGAGGGAGACTTACTATTAGGCGATCAGGATATTTGCCTTGGAGAGATTGGTAGTACTCCCTTCTACATGCATAAAAATCAATATAACTATTGGAAGCATACACAAATAATCTTGGACGTTGTCGATGGTAGAGGTGGCATGTTTTCACTGGAAGGCGTTGAAGGTAAGAGGTTTTTAACAAGATCAAGAGCCTTTTCTGCTGAGGAATTAATAGAATTAGGGTTAATTTAAAGACTTTAGTGACAGCGGTAAAAAAATATTGCCGCTGTTTTTCTATGTTAATTTTTCTGGGAGAATGTATGTAAGGCTATATTTCTTGGAGAGTTACGTAATATCAAAAATAATTGTAATCGATCTGGTTGGGTTTCTTTGAATATGACTTTCTATTGGTCATTTCAATCAGTGTCTGCCCCTCCATTCATTTTTAATTATTTCTATTAAACCACTCATATTGAGTAACACGCACATTACATTAATGTTAATAGGTTAACTGTTACAAAGCCGAGATTCACGATTAAAAGATGGATATGACATTTGTAAAAACCTATACCATGCATAAAAGTTGATCTTCGTTACGGCTGGGCGACTCCTTGGGGATCAGCGATAGAGGAACGAAGGCTAAAACCATCACGTCTTGTGATAACGCCTTCGTGACCAACATCGGCTCATTGGACGCCCCTAGGAAGCTTTGTTCTGCGCGAAAGCGAAGCGACAGCAACAAATGTTTTATCTGTGCGAAAGCGAAGCGACAGACAAAGCGCCCAGACGGAACGGAAATCAACCCCTCGTTATGGCGATGAGTCAAAATGGATGAATCCTTTTTTGTTTTTTTACGTAAATATGGAAAAGGAGCGTGTTAAACATGGATTTTGTTATGATTGAAAATCAGTTTACAAATACAGTGGAGGATGTCTCAAAGGCTGCTGGTCGGACGGTTGATCGTAAAATTGTGTTGGCAATCGCTAGCAAATATGTGGCATCCGGAAAACCTTTTGATTCCGTTAAATATAAAAAAGTATTACAAGAAATGAAAAAGCAAACGTCATGGTCATCTCCGTTAAGAACAACGGTAGGTTATAGTATTGCTGCAAATTTGATGGAGCAAGAGGATACAGAACAAGCAGTAAAAAATTTGCTGACTAACGTTTGCATAATGAAGGAAGCCAAATTTAGAAGTGGGAATTTTAGTTTTATAGGAGCACAGTTTTTAACGGAAGAGGAAAGTGAGAAACGTGCACATGCACAGGCAGCACGTGCATTATTTGACGCAATTCGCAAACATCATCGTTTTTTAACATCATACGATGATATTCCCTATGCCGTATTGTTAAGTAGCCCATCTGACGACGCTGAGCTACGTGCAGAAACAATGAATCGTTATTATAAAGAATTACGTACATATAGTTTTAATGCAGGTAATGAGCTTCAATGGCTATCGCAAGTACTGACTTTTTTATCACCTCAATATGATAATAAGTTAGTGCCTAATGTTGTAACGATCCGTGACACACTAAAAAATCAGGATGTAAAGGTCAAGACGATGCACTATCCATTACTGGGCTTTTTAGCAATCCTTGAAGTGAATCAAGCACAGCTTCAACAGATTGTTGATTTATATCATGAGTTAAAGGATCTGAAACTTTTAAAATGGCATCGTGAATTCGTGTTATTTATGGCCACGCAAATTGCTATTTATGATATGGCAAAGGTACAACAATCCTTATCAATGTCGATCATGTCATCCATTGAATTGTTAATTCAAGCACAACAGGCAGCAATGTTAGCAGCAGTTAGTGCAGCAGCTGTAGCATCAAGCTCTTCGTGATAAAATAAGGAAGAACTTGATTTTTGGAGGTGCATTTGAAGGATGAAGGAAACAAAGCTTTGGATGAATGGCCAGTGGCAGAACGCAAAGGAAACATATGAACTGAAATCACCCTATAGTGGTGAGGTTATTGCAAAGGTAGCTAAGGCGTCAATTTCTGATGTTGAACGAGCAATAGAAGGTGCACAGGAGACATTCCAAACGTTTAAAAAGACAACAGCCTACGAACGTGCCGAAATATTATATAAAGTGGTCGACATCATGCGCCAACGTAAAGCGGAATTAGCTGAAATTTTGGCTATAGAGGCAGGTAAACCAATATCAGCAGGTTTAACCGAAATTGAACGTACAATAGCAACCTATCAATTTGCCGCAGAGGGAGCTAAGCAAGCAAAGGGTGAAACAGTACCGATGGATGCTGCACCTGGGGCAGGAGATCGTATTGGCTGGACAAAGCGAGAACCTCTAGGTGTAATTTCAGCCATTACACCGTTTAATTTTCCCTTTAATTTAGTGGCACATAAATTAGGTCCTGCCTTTGCAGTTGGAAATACGGTCGTCTTAAAGCCTGCGACGCAAACGCCATTAAGTTCTATCGTGATGGCGGAAATTTTCCAGCAAGCAGGTCTACCTAATGGCGCGCTTCAAATTATGACAGGTAGCGGTGGGGAGCTAAGTGATACACTTGTGACCCACCCGCTTGTGAAAAAAGTAACATTCACGGGAAGCGGTAAGGTTGGATTGGGCATTAAAGAAAAAGTAGGTTTGCGTAAAGTTACTTTAGAGCTTGGTTCCAATGCAGCTGTAATTGTCGAGCCATCGACACCGATTGATAAAATTATTTCGCGCTGTGTCGGCGGTGCCTTTAATTTTGCTGGACAAGTTTGTATCTCCTTACAACGTATTTATGTGCACGCATCTATTATGGATGAATTTACAAAGGCATTTGTAGCTGAGACGGAGAAATTAGTGGTAGGTGATCCACTAGATACAAATACTGATGTTAGTGCAATGATTAACCCAAAAGAAGTTGAACGTATGCGTCAATGGATTGAGGAAGCCAAGTCACAAGGTGCGGTAGTTGCTACAGGAGGAACATTTACGGAGCGTACTTTAACGCCGACTGTAATGACGAATGTGACGGCGAATATGAAAATTGTTTGTCAGGAAACATTCGCGCCAATCGTCTCAATTGTTTCATATGAAACATTAGACGACGCTATTCGACTAGTGAATGAGTCGGAGCTTGGCTTAAATGCTGGAATATATACGAATGTATTACAAGATGCATTACAAGCAGCGGATGAATTACAGGCAGGTGCTGTTATGATTAATGATATTCCGACATTCAGGGTTGATAATATGCCATATGGTGGTGTAAAAATGAGTGGCTACGGACGCGAAGGCATTAAGTGGGCAATCGAAGAAATGACAGATATGAAATTTATTACGATGAAAAAATCATTCTAATTTGCATCAGCACTTTTTCTACGATACGATGGCGAAAGAACATTCATGAAGGGAAGTTGCAAGAACTATGACAAACAACGCAATACCGATGGGTCAGTCACGTACAGTTCAAACGCGTCTCGTATTACCGCCAGATACAAATAATCACAACTCCATTTTCGGTGGAAGAGTGTTAGCGTATATTGATGAAATTGCTGCAATTACAGCAATGAAGCATGCAAAAGGGCATGTAGTCACAGCCTCTATTGATTCAGTTGATTTTTTATCGGCAGCACATGTAGGGGCTATTTTAGAAATTGAAAGTATTGTTTCGTCAACGGGACGTTCTTCAATGGAAGTTTATGTTCGAGTTATTTCACGAAACATTGAAACTGGTGAGGAAAAGTTAACGACGGAATCCTTTGTAACGATGGTTGCAGTAGATGATGACGGAAAACCTAAGCCAGTTCCTGCAATTTATCCTGAAACAGATGTAGAAAAACGTCTGTTTGAAACTGGACCAGCGAGACGAGAGCATCGTAAACAAAAACGTGAGTTATCGCATTAAAAATAAAAAAGGGAAATTGACGTATGCTGTCAGTTTCCCTTTTTTGTGCTTACATTTTCAACTCATTTACCACATTAATTAGTGAATCGGAAGAAGAGGAAACTAGTGTAGCCCCTTGTGACAGTTCAGTAATCAAGTTAGAGATTGCTGAAATATCTCTTGATGTATTTACATACTGCTGTTGAATTCCAGAAACAGCATCGGCGATATCATTAAATGATTTAGATAAACTGTTTTGTGTATCTACGCTATGTTGAATCTTTTGATCAACGTTAATAACCGAAGTCGACATGGTTGTAATATTACTTTCTGTTTCTTTAATGAGATGGGAAACATTTTGTACAGCATTTTTTGTTTCCTCAGCAAGCTTACGAACTTCCTCTGCAACAACAGCAAAGCCTTTACCATGCTCACCTGCACGGGCTGCCTCGATAGAAGCATTCAGTGCTAATAAGTTCGTTTGATCGGCAATTCCTGTGACCAGTCCTACAATTTCCGATATTTTTTGAGAAGATGTGCGTAACTGGTTCATCGTAACTTCGAGGCTGTTTACACTTTGTAAAATTACCTGTATTAAATCATTTTGATCTTGCAGCTGCTGCTGTCCACGTCTGGATTTTTCCTGTGTATCAGCAACAAAGCTTAAGCCTTGCTTAGTAGCTACTGCGATATCATCTGTTTGAGAGGAAATGACTAATAAAGAAGCTGCTGTTTCTTCACTAATCTCATTGAGTTCCTCTGCCGTTTTTTGAATGGTAGTAACAAGTGCATGTTTTGTTTCACCGTCTACTGCACGAATGCGTTCCTCTTCTTTTTCATAGGCTTCGATTACAAGCTGCTGTTCAAAGTTAATGATTTTGCAGAAGGCATTGATAGCACGAATTGCATCATGTTTTGATATATCTAACTCATCTGTAAAGCGTGTAAAGGTAGCTGTTAACGATTGGAATGAGGCGATATACCACTTTGATTGTAGACCAATTCGAACATGGGTTTCGGCAATTGCCTTCCGTTCATTAATATAAGAGTCATTAATACGACTTTCAAAAATATCACTCAAATGTTTATGTAAAGTAACTTTTAAACGCTCAATTTGTGACGTTCTGTTTATAATTTCTAACAAATCTTGGCTCAAACTAATGGCTGCATAAAATTGATCCACCATTTCAGGAACTAAATCCTTAGCTAAAGGCTGTAGTTGTTTAATGATGGCTAAATCCTCAATTGTTAAATCTAAAAGCTGTAACTGTTTTTGAAGTTTTGGATGGTTTGATACATCCAATTGTACATTGCTCTTATAATTTTCAGGTGTTAATGTAATTGAGTAGCTAGAATCGCTCTTTTTTGTAAACCAACTCATCGTTGTTTGCTCCATTTCTTAAGTCCGTATTATGTATAGAATAGTAAACTAAATACCTATTAAATTGCTTGGGTTCGTTAATTTGCGGAATATATAGTATTTAATATATTCTACTATTTTTTGTACTATATTTGGTTGAAATTTTAGTTTATTTCTATATTTTTTTATCAATTACAGATGATTGTCAATTAAAAGTCATGAAATAGACTACTAAAAAGGTAATAGGTAAATTGAATTTGAAATAGGAAACCTGTAAAATACGAACTGTTTAGCTTGAACGTAACAATAGTTTTGAGGAGGTATTATATGGAGAAGAAACGTTTCAAATTTGTCATTCCGGTTATGGTAATTGTAGCAATTGGGTCGGTTTACATGTTAAGAAACTACTATGCTGAAGTACCAAACTTAGATCAACTATTAATTACTATCTGTGCAACATTAGTATCTGGGGTGCTCGCATACTTTTTATTTCCACAGCAAGGTGAAGATAAAGTTGATGACCGCGGTCCTTACTAATAGTGAAAGGCACCTTAGAAAAATCTCTAAGGTGCCTTCAGCTTGTCGACAAAAGAATAATTGGTGGATTTCCAAGCCGAGGGACACTTTCCGTGGGCTTGGCTTCAATCTTCTCGTCACTCCGTTCCTGTGATCCCGATTGTAATGTTAATATTCAAGGATAAACGATTACTTTTAAGTTTTAAATAAATTGAACCAACCTTTAAGTTTAAAGATTGCCAGCATAAATAAAGCGATAAGAATCATAATTCCGAGTACAACAAAGTAGCTAAATTTCCCATGTAGTTCGGGCATATAGTCAAAATTCATTCCATAAACACCGGCAATAAATGTTAGAGGAATAAAGATTGTTGAAACAATTGTTAAGGTCATCATAATGCCATTCATGCGACTAGAGCTCATCGCCATATAGCTATCACGCATATCAGCAGTGAGCTCGCGGTTAGATTCGATCATTTCGGTGAGTTTTAGCAGATGATCGTAAATATCTCCGAAATAAGCACGTTCTGATTTTTTAAGAGAAAATCGATAAGAGTTAAGGATACGATATAATAAATCACGCATTGGTAAAATGGTGCGTCTTAAATCGAGCAAATCACTACGGAATTCAAATACAATTTTCATGGCATTGGGGTTACTTTGGTATGTAAGCTCATCTTCAAGTTCATTTAAATGATCCTCAATTTTATAGACAAGTGGGAAATAGCTATCAACGATTTTATCGATTACCTGGTACGTTAAATACACTGTGCCACGTTCCCAATTCTTTGGCTGTTTTTCTAACATCTTTTGTACTCGATCTATTTCCGGTGCTACATTTTTGTGGAATGTGACAATATATTTATTAGAAACAAAAATATTTACTTCCTCAGATGTTAATTCTTCGTTCATCCTTTGAATAACAAAGAAATGGAAATCATCATAAAAATCGAGCTTTGGCCGCTGTAAACGCATTAAACAATCTTCTATAGCGAGTGGATGGAAGTGGAAAAATGTGTCTAACAGTAATTCTTCCTCATCGGTCGGACAATTAAAATCGACCCAGTACCATTCAAATTCGTTTTTGTGTATATCTTCAAGCGGAAATTCCTTTATAAGTTTTTGGTCTTTTGTAATTCCAAATGTGCGTATCACAGCATTCACCTCAATTCTTTTAATTCTATCCTAACAGGTGTATTGATCTTCACATGAAAGAATGCCTTAAGTTATCAATTATGCCTCGGCATAATTGCGTCCAGAATCGGCTTTGTGGTTAGGCATGCACGAGGGTTGACACGATGTCGGTCATTTCAGTAATGCCACAGGACGTGGTGTTCTTAGGCTGAGTTCCTCTATTTCAGCGGGTGTTTGGACACCTGTACCTGTCGCTACGCTTTCGGTACAAAAGACATTTGCTGAAAGAAGTTATACGCTTTCTTTATAACATATCCAACCGCCAAATAAAGTAGTGGCAAAGAATCTAGATGGTTTTGTAAAGCCTGCCTGCTGTAATAGTGATAAAATGTCCTCTTCACACATAAATGAAAGAGAACGGATGGATTTCTCCATTTCCGCTACGTCTGATGGTGAGAGCTTTGTATGCTGTAGCCAATAAGCACGCCATAAATTAAATTGTAGCTCGGTTTCTAAGGAACCTGGCTGCCCGTATTTTGAGACGAGCACAAATGGAGCATCAGGCTTTAAATTATTTGCTATTTCTTTTAATGTTGCAAGTTTCTCTTGATCATCTTGTATAAAATGAAGCACTAATACACAGCTTGCTGCATCAAATTTTACTGAAGACGGCTTAGTATCCAGTATAGTTCCTTGATATAAAGAAATATTATTAGGTAGAGATTTTAAACGTTCGCTAGCTATTTGTAGCATCGCTTCTGATGGATCGATGCCAACAAATGACCAATGAGGTCTTTTCTCAGCGAGCTGTAAAATTTCATTACCGCTTCCGGAACCAATTACTAAAAATTCAGCGTTCTCAGGTAATGCAGATTGATAAAAGGTTTGTGTTAAACGCAGCATTGCATCGTAGCTTGGTAGCGTACGACGAATACCTTTTTCATATTCATTTGCAAGTGTGTTATTAAATTCCATCAAGTATCACATGCCTTTCAAAAAAAATTTAATAAAGCCAATTCATATTTGAAACTATTTGAGGGGTAGTTCCGTAAAAAGTAGTACATAAACTAAAAAATTATATGGAAGGGTTGATATAAATGGAAACAAAATGGTCTAAGGTAATCATACACGCAAGTGCATTTTTTGCGCCATGGTTAGTACCTATTATATTTTTCTTAATTGGCTCGGATGAAGAGGTAAAGAGTGTTTCTGTGCAAGCTTTATTATTCCAAATTGTCATTGGAGCATTACTTACAATTTCGGGTATTTTAAGCTTCCTGCTCATTGGTATACCGTTCGTGATTGCTTTCGGCATTATGTATGTTATCGTACCAATTATCGGTATTGTGAAGGCTTTATCTGATGAGCCTTGGCGTTATCCAATTGTTGGTCGCTGGGTATAATTTTTATAGACGCAAGTATATGCTAGTTGCATATGCTTGCGTTTTTTCTTTTGCCGATAAGGGTATCTTATAGTTAAAACATTCGGTGGATTTTTTCTGTGTGCGAAATAATTGCAATTATTTTCAAGCGTTTTGTATAATATACTCAAAGAAAGTCAAAGATAGTCAAAGTCAGTGTAGTAAGCGAGGTGTATTCCTAAAATGCGTAATATATCAGACATCATAGAAGGCTACTTAAAGCAAGTACTTGAATTAGGTGGAGAAGGGCATGTTGAAATAAAACGTAGTGAAATCGCAGATAAATTTCAGTGCGTGCCCTCACAAATAAATTATGTAATTAATACAAGATTTACTGCCGAACGAGGTTACCTTGTTGAAAGCAAACGTGGTGGTGGTGGATACATTCGAATTTTACGTGTCCGCGCGAATTCACAAATTGATCTAATCGATGATGTCCTCAGGCAAATAGAAGGTGGGGCATCGCAAACAATGGCAGAAGATTTAGTTTATCGACTAATTGATGAGCAGGTAATTTCAAGGCGAGAAGCGAAAATAATATTAGCAGCAGTTGATCGTTCAACTATTGATTTGCAACTCCCGTTACGGGATCATATTCGAGCAAAAATTTTACGAGCGATGCTAACAACGATTAAATATGAACAGCAAAAATAAAAGAGGTGATGGAAATGATATGCGAACATTGTCAGCAGCGTAATGCGACAGTTACCGTAACACAAGTTCAAAGTGGTCAAAAGGTGGAGCACCATTATTGTGACGTCTGCGCCTCGCAGTTCCATCCATTTCATGCTGAATTTAAGCAAGAGCCAATATCTATTCAACAGCTATTATCTAATTGGTTTGGCTCACCTTCATGGCAGCAACAAAAAGTGGGTGAAAAACAGCAGGCACCACCACAACCGCAAACATGTCCACAATGTGGATTTACGTATAAACAGTTTTTAAAAGAAGGCAAATTTGGATGCCCTAGCTGCTATGACACCTTTAGCGAGCACTTACCGAAACTCTTTAACCGCATACAGGCTGGGCCTCAACATATAGGGAAAATGCCCGGTGCTCGAAGCAATGTTTATGTCATCAAAAAGCAAATTGAGGATATTCGTAAACGTATGAAGCTTGCTGTAGATAAAGAACAATTTGAAGAGGCAGCTAAGCTTCGCGATGAAGCGAAGGAACTTGAGAAGCAGGTACAATTTGAAGGTGGTGATGTGTCGTGATGATTGAATCGTTTTTAGAGCGTGCTACACCAATATGGATGAGTGTGGAGGACGATTATTCAGATATTGTCATTAGTACACGCATTCGCCTTGCTCGAAATTTAGATGGTTATCGTTTTCCATTAGCTTTTACAGAGGATGAAGCATTACATGTAGAACAGGCAGTTACACATGCAATAAAGGACAGTACAGAACTTCAAGAAAATTATTCATATTTTGCTATTAAGGATTTAACGCCTTTACAACGTCAAATACTTGTAGAAAAACATTTAATTAGTCCTCAGCTTGCAAAAAAAGAGCAAGTTGGCTCCATGCTCTTATCTGATGACGAATCAATTAGCATTATGGTGAACGAAGAAGACCATTTACGCATTCAATGTATGACAGCGAGTTTTCAACTTCAACAGGCATACGAGCAGGCCAATAAAATTGATCGTACCTTAGAGAAAGCTTTGCCTTATGCATTCCGAGATACATTTGGTTATTTAACAAGTTGCCCAACAAATATTGGTACTGGTTTGCGAGCATCTGTCATGATGCACCTGCCAGCCCTTACACTCACGGCTCAGATGAATCAAATCATTAATGCAATGACACGATTAGGAATGACGGTAAGAGGAATATATGGAGAAGGTAGCGAAAATATAGGTAACGTTTACCAAGTGTCAAATCAGATTACACTAGGAAAAACAGAGGATGACATTTTAGCGGACATCCAAAGTGTCGCTGAAAAAATAATTCAAAAAGAACGGCATGCAAGAGGCAAGTTAATGGAAAAAGCAGAACTTGCTCTAGAAGACCGTGTGTACCGTGCTTTAGGTACGTTAACATATGCTCGAATTTTAACGAGTGAGGAAGCCGCTACCTGTCTATCAAATGTTCGTTTAGGCGTAGATTTACAGTTAATTGAAGGTATTAAAGCGACTAAATTAAACGAATGTGTAGTCAGTATGCAACCTGGATTTTTACAGAATTACGCAGGGGACGTTTTGCCGCCTGCTGAGCGAGATCGCGTACGGGCTGAAATGCTTCGTGAGGCACTGTCTCGAGAAAATGTGAGTAAGCCTATTATTCGGGGAAAAGGAGAGGATTCATTTGATGTTTAATCGTTTTACACAACGCGCACAAAAAGTATTACAGCTTGCACAAGAAGAGGCAATTCGTTGGAAGCACGAATCAATTGGAACAGAGCATATTCTTTTAGGGCTTATCCGTGAAGGTGGCGGTATTGCTGCAAAAGCATTAGAAGCCATTGATATTAGCCCTCAAATGATTGAAGCGGGTATTGAAGAACTTGTAGGGAAGGGGAAAGAGGATGTTGGCCCAATTGTCCACTACACACCTCGAGCTAAAAAAGTAATAGAGCTATCAGTCGATGAATCACGTAAATTAGGTCATTCCTATATTGGAACAGAGCATTTACTATTGGCGCTTATTCGTGAAGGTGAAGGGATAGCGGCTCGCGTATTAAATAATGCTGGTGTCGGATTGAATAAGGCTCGTCAGCAAGTGCTATTGTTATTAGGCAATAACGACAATGCTCAATCTGGTCAACAAGCTGCACAGGCTGCCAATACACCAACATTGGATAGTCTTGCTCGTGATTTAACGCAAATTGCTCGTGAAGGTACTTTAGATCCAGTCATTGGTCGAAGCAAGGAAATTACACGTGTTATCGAGGTTCTATCTCGCCGTACAAAAAATAACCCTGTATTAGTCGGGGAGCCAGGTGTTGGTAAAACAGCTATTGCTGAAGGCTTAGCGCAGCAAATTATTAATAATGAAGTGCCAGAAATTCTTCGTGATAAACGTGTTATGACACTTGATATGGGGACAGTTGTTGCTGGAACAAAATATCGCGGTGAATTTGAGGATCGCTTGAAAAAAGTAATGGATGAAATTCGCCAAGCAGGTAATGTTATTTTATTTATCGATGAACTGCATACATTGATCGGTGCAGGCGGTGCAGAAGGTGCCATTGATGCGTCAAATATTTTAAAACCATCTTTAGCACGTGGCGAGCTTCAATGTATTGGCGCGACAACACTTGATGAGTATCGCAAATATATTGAAAAGGATGCGGCATTAGAGCGCCGGTTCCAACCAATTCAAGTTGATGAGCCGACTGTAGAAGAAGCGATCCTAATTATTCAAGGTTTACGTGATCGCTATGAAGCACATCACCGTGTGAAAATTACAGATGAAGCAATTGAAGCGGCAGCAAAAATGAGTGACCGATATATTTCTGACCGTTTCTTACCAGATAAGGCGATTGACTTGATTGATGAAGCGGGTTCTAAAGTACGCTTACGTTCATTCGCGGTACCACCAAACTTAAAAGCGCTTGAAGATAAATTGGAAAATGTACGCTCTGAAAAGAATGCAGCCGTTTCTGGTCAAGAATTTGAAAAGGCAGCATCTTTAAGAGATACAGAGCAAAAGCTAAAAGATGAAATTGAAACTACGAGAAAAAATTGGAAGGAAGAGCAAGGTAAGGCTGAATCAAAAGTGACAGTGGATGATGTAGCAGCGGTAGTATCTATGTGGACTGGAATTCCAGTATCAAAAATTGCTTCCGAAGAATCTTCTAAGTTATTACAACTTGAAGAAGAGTTACACAAACGTGTTGTAGGTCAAGGAGAAGCGGTAGAGGCAATTTCTCGCGCAATTCGTCGTGCAAGAGCTGGATTGAAAGATCCGAAACGACCAATTGGTTCATTTATTTTCTTAGGCCCTACAGGGGTTGGTAAAACAGAGCTTGCTAGAGCATTAGCGGAAGTTATGTTTGGCGACGAGGATGCAATGATTCGCGTTGATATGTCTGAGTACATGGAAAAACATTCGACTTCACGTTTAGTTGGTTCACCTCCTGGCTATGTAGGCTTTGATGATGGCGGTCAACTAACAGAAAAGGTTCGTCGTAAACCATATTCTGTAGTATTACTAGATGAGATTGAGAAGGCTCATCCAGATGTTTTCAATATCTTACTTCAAGTACTTGAAGATGGCCGTTTAACAGATTCTAAAGGTCGAGTGGTAGATTTCCGCAACACAGTTGTTATTATGACATCAAACGTTGGTGCGGACGCTTTAAAATATCGTAAAAACCTTGGTTTCAATGTAGGTAGTACTGATACGAAGTATAAAGATATGAAGGGTACAATGCTCGAAGAATTAAAAAAAGCATTCCGCCCAGAGTTCTTAAACCGTATCGACGAAATGATCGTCTTCCACTCACTAGAAAAAGAACATTTAAAAGAAATCGTAGCGATGATGGCGAATGCTTTAACAAAACGTCTGAAAGAGCAAGACATTTCGTTAGAGTTAACGGAATCGGCTCTTGAAAAAATTGCAGAGGAAGGCTACGATCCTCAATACGGTGCTCGCCCACTACGTCGTTCATTACAAAAACAAGTAGAGGACCGTTTATCGGAAGAACTACTGAAAGGCAATGTAGAGAAGGGTAACCAAGTAATCATTGATTACGTGAATAATGAGTTTGTTGTGAAGAAAAAAGAGGAAGTATCTACTTCTAAATAATCTTCATATCATACGATAAAGTGAACCTTCGCTTTCGGTACAGATAAATTACTGCACATTCATGCGGGGTAAACATTTCATTTGAAAAGGACAGCAAGGCTATAGTGCCAAGCTGTCCTTTTTTATGTACAATAAACATAAGAACAAATATTCGAGGTGGATGCAATTTGGCAAAGAAAAAAACAAAATTTGTATGCTCAAGCTGTGGTTATGAATCTGCAAAATGGATGGGGAGATGTCCAGGGTGTGGGGAATGGAATAAGATGGTTGAAGAGGTGGAGGTCGTTGCAAAAGGGCCGCGCGGTGCATTCCAACATTCTGCTACGGTTACCCAAAAGGCCCTCCCGATTATGCAAATTGAAACTGCTGAGGAATCACGAGTTGCTACAGAAATGGGCGAGCTTAACCGAGTATTAGGAGGAGGCATCGTACCAGGTTCTCTTGTGTTAATTGGGGGAGATCCTGGGATTGGGAAGTCGACGTTATTATTACAAGTATCTGCGTTGCTGTCGAATAAGGGACATCGTGTGCTCTATATTTCCGGTGAGGAATCCATCCGTCAAACAAAGCTGCGTGCAGAACGTTTAGGGGTGATCTCACAGGAGCTTTATATATATTCTGAAACGAATTTAGAGTTTTTAAATCAGACCATTGATGATGTGCAGCCAAAGTTTGTTATTGTCGATTCTATTCAAACTGTTTTTCATCCAGAGATAACGAGTGCACCTGGTAGTGTATCACAAGTGCGTGAATGTACAGCAGAACTTATGCGAATTGCAAAAACAAAAGGAATTGCCATATTTTTAGTCGGACATGTAACAAAAGAGGGGCAAATTGCAGGACCACGTATTTTGGAGCATATGGTTGATACGGTATTGTATTTTGAAGGAGAACGACATCATAATCACCGTATTTTACGCAGCCAAAAAAACCGCTTTGGCTCTACGAATGAAATTGCAATTTTTGAAATGCTTCAGGGGGGCTTAAAGGAAGTGTTAAACCCGTCTGAGTTGTTCCTACAGGAGCGTTCACAGGGTGCGGCTGGATCAACAATCGTAGCCTCAATGGAAGGTACACGGCCAATTCTAGTTGAAATTCAGTCACTGGTAACACCAACAAGCTTTAATTATCCGAAACGAATGGCAACGGGTGTCGATCAAAATCGTGTGCAACTGCTTATGGCTGTCCTTGAAAAGAGAATGGGTCTCATGCTACAGGCACAGGATGCATATATTAAAGTTGCTGGCGGCGTGAAGCTTGATGAGCCTGCCATTGATTTGGCTGTGTTGACAAGTATTGTTTCGAGTTTTAAGGATCAAGCTGTTCGGGCAACGGATTGCTTTATTGGGGAAGTAGGTTTGACAGGCGAGGTGCGTCGTGTATCTCGTATTGAACAACGTGTGATCGAGGCAGCAAAGCTCGGATTTAAGCGGGCCTTCATACCAGCCTCAAATATCGGTGGTTGGGATTTCCCTCAAGGTATTGAGATTGTTGGTGTAGAAACGATAAAGGATGCATTGAATGCTTGCTTTAGAGAGCTATAAAGAAGTTTGTGCATGTTGGACAATGTTCTGACATGCACTTTTAATTGCATGAGTGGAGATTTGTTTTTTTAAAATTCATAGATAGAAGGTAGGAAACTCAAAGAGGGGAAATGGCGTCTATGATAACGTCCGTGAAAATGCTTGTTTAATGCCGAGCTGGTGCCAAAGAGCATTTCGGATTTTAGAATTTTAGAAATTGATTTTCAGTAGACTTGGGATGATCAATTGATGGATGAAATTACCGATGCTTTGATAGGGTCATAAAAGATTTTCTGCAGTAAACTATGTATAATTATATATTAAGAATGGGAGGTGACAGTTTATGAAAAAATTTGTTCAAATTGCTTTTTTACTGATTGGAGGAGCATTAGGCCTTGTTTTCTTACCGCCATTATACGAATTGCTTCATTTATCATCTAATCCTTGGCTTGATAACCCTTATGTATCAGTAGCTTTAGGAGCGCTTTTACTATTTACATTATCATTTGCCTTTTCAGATTATTTTGTAAGGCTCATTAGCTGGATGGAAGAGGTGCTATTTAAAGTACCGGTTGGTGACTTATTATTTGGTACACTTGGACTTGTTATTGGACTAATCGTTGCGTATTTCTTAGGATTTGCAATCGATAGTATTGATTTACCGAGTTTTACAAAGGTTTTACCAATTATACTGTCATTTATGCTTGGGTATTTAGGGTTCCGTGTAGGCTTTAAAAAGCGAGATGAATTAATCCAGCTATTTACTTTGCGTGGTAATACTTCAAAGAAAAAATTAGCGGAAGGTGTAGAGGCTCAAGAGGTACGAGGAAGCTATAAACTGTTAGATACTAGTGTTATTATTGATGGTCGTATTGCAGATATTTCTGAAACAGGCTTTATAGAAGGTACACTAGTTGTACCCCAATTTGTCCTTACTGAGCTCCAGCACATTGCTGATTCTTCGGATACATTGAAGCGTACAAGAGGTCGCCGCGGCTTAGATATTTTGAAAAAATTACAAGATGAACGTATGACGAAGGTTGAGATTACTGAAGAGGATTTTGAGGATGTTCAAGAGGTTGACTTAAAGCTAGTCCGCCTTGCAAAGAAAAGGGGCTACGATACACAAATTGTGACGAACGACTTTAACCTTAACAAAGTTTGCGAGCTACACCACGTTAAAGTGCTAAACATCAATGATTTAGCAAATGCAGTCAAACCTGTCGTAATTCCAGGTGAGGATATGCAAGTGATGGTCATTAAAGATGGGAAAGAGCATAATCAAGGGGTTGCTTATTTAGATGATGGCACAATGATCGTTGTTGAAGGTGGACGTAGCTATATAGGACAGGCAATTACAGTAACCGTAACAAGTGTTCTTCAAACATCAGCTGGTCGTATGATTTTTGCTAAACCAAAGGATGACTAGGAAGTGGGAAATGTGCAATATGAAGTAGTATTGCCTGCTGCGGGAAGCGGAAAGCGAATGGGTGCAGGGCAAAATAAGTTATTTTTAAATCTTTTAGAAAAACCGATCCTCATACACACACTGGAGGTATTTGAACAGGATGGTCAGTGTACGGGTATTTGGCTTGCAGTAAAGCCTGAAGAGCGTGTATTTATTCAAGAAATGCTAGAGAGGTATGGAATTACTAAAGTTAAAGGTTTACCTGATGGTGGAGCAGAGCGACAGCATTCCGTCCATTCGTGCATGAAAGAGATGAAGCAGGTTGATATTGTGCTTGTGCATGATGCTGCGCGTCCATTTATTACTCACGACATTATAGCGAATCTTGTGCAAAGTGCGCATGATTTTGGCGCTGCGATTGCGGGTGTTCGTGCGAAGGATACGATGAAAAAAGTACGTGATGGTGTTATTGAAGAGACGATTGATCGAGAAAGCTTATGGATGATTCAAACCCCACAAGCGTTTCAATTTGATTTGATTGTAGAGGCAGAGGATGTCGCTGAGAAGGTGGGCTTCCTTGGTACCGATGAGGCAATGCTTGTTGAACGTCTTGGTCATGAGGTGCATATTGTAGAAAGTAGCTACGAAAATGTAAAAATGACGACGCAAGAGGATTTAGTTTTCGGTGAAGCGATCTTGCGTAAACGTGCTTTGGGTTGCTAATGTGGAAGAATGTGAAAGAGACGAGGTGTAAAAAGCCGAGTCTCTTTTTTGCATTAGGACCAGTATTATGTTTTAGAATATAGAATAGAAAACATCACTAAATGCGTTATTCTACGGCCAGTAATTTAAGAGTGTCAATCTTTTAAATGGGGGAGATTCAACTGAGAGACATTAGTACTTGGGAAAGAATAGGTTACGGTGGAAAAAGTACGCTAGAAAAAGAAGAGCTAATTGCTCCATCTACTAACGAAAAATATTTAATTAAGTACCCTCGTCAGTTTCAAGTAGGTGTTTCGTGGGAAGATATAACAGAATTAATTGCTGCTGATATAGGGGAATTAATTGGGTTACGAATGATGGATGTTGAAATTGTTTTACGACATGAAAAGAGAGGAAGCCTTTTAAAGAATTTTATTCCTAACAATGTAATGAATGAGGAGGGTGGAGCTTTACTTAGTATGTTAGATGGGTATGAAGAGTTTATTAACTCATCTTTGAAAGGACATGAACTTATTGAACAAGGCTTTCATTTTATAAAACAGTTATATTTTTGGGAACAAATTAAGGAAGATTTTATTAATATGAATTATTTTGATATATTAATTGGTAATCAAGATAGACATCCTTATAATTGGCTAATTTTATTTGAATCTACGAAAAAACAAACATTTTCACCGATTTATGATAATGGAGCATCATTAGGCTTTAGATTTGATGATTCGCAGCTAGTGAATCATATTAAAGACAATCTTTTATTAGAGAAATATATACGTAAATCAACTGTAAAAGCCGGGTTATTTGAAAAAAAGAAAGTCCAAGCTTCAGAGATGATACAGTATTTGAACATGCATTATAAACAGGAATCAGAACCAATAATTAAACGAATAAAGAGCTTTGATTTTCATCAATTTTATAAGAAAATTGAAGTGTACGATATATTAAGTAATACGCAAAAAGAATGGTTGAAATTAATCGTTTCCCATAGAAGGGAAAGTATTCTAAAATGGTTGAGAGAGGAGGAGTAATTATGAATAAACATCAATCTTTATGGCTTGTTTGGCAGAATGCAGAGACACGTTTGTTTTATCATATTGGTACATTGTCTTTTACAAATAATCAATATGAATTTTACTATACGTGGCAAAGTGCGAGTGGTCAAAAAGTGAAAGATGCTTTAGAGAATGGTTATATGTTACATCCTTCATTCCCTGATTTACAAAAATGCTATAAGGCTAACGAATTGTTTGCAGCATTTGATCGGCGCCTACCATCAGAGAAGCGAGCGGATTTTACACAAATTATAAGTGAGCTACATCTAAGTGCAGCTCCGTCAAAAATGGAGCTATTAGAGCAAACTAGAGGTAAATTAGCGACAGACACTTATTCTTTTGAAAAGCCATTAAAGGTGGAAAACGATAAGCTTGTTACAGCATTTTTTGTCCATGGCATGCGACATCAACAAGACTTACCTACTAACTGGGCAGATATTGTGAAAATGACAAATAGAGTCTATTTACAAGCAGAACCAGAAAATCCTGTAGATAAAAATGCAATTGCTATTTATGCAGGGATGGGGACGAAGTTAGGTTTTGTTCCCCGGTTTTATGCGACTGGTATTTCAGCATTACTGAAGAGAGGTCTTCAACCTACTATTCAAGTGGATACAATTAATGATAAATCTACACCAGACTGGTGGTTAAAAGTTGAACTTAAAAGTAATTTTAATGAACTATCGCCAGAGGAGTTAAAACAGCTAGATCCGTTATTTGAATATGTCATTTAATTTATACAAAACCCCGCAGAGGAGTACTATTCACTTCTCTACGGGATTTTATTTTGAGTTTAAGTAGACTACTTCTCTTGTTTCTCATCCATTAACTACTCTTCTTAAGCATTCACCGTTTGCTTAAATGTGGTCTGTTTCTTTTTGCAGAGAAAATCCACTATTTCATAATACTCTTTAATTCCTCTATAAAAGCAGACCGTCTTGGGTAAGTTTGCAGTAAATCAGCAATTAACCGTTCTGCTTCTATGGCATAGCCAGCCTTCCGCATAATATTGATAGAACGACAGACATCTTTATAATTTTTTCGATTAGTGGAAGATTGAGCATCGATAGTGACGGCGTCAATGAAGAGTGCACAAACTTCTTCATAGTACTGCTCTTTAATGAATTGATAATAGTCCTCTATTCGTGTTGGGTATTTTTTGCAATAGTCTAGAATACGTTTAGTTTGTTGTTCTTCTACAATAAGTCTTGCATATAAGTGTGAATTGGCAAGGCTATTTAATAATTCTTCTAGAACCTCAGGCCATTGTTCAGTAGAGTGAAGAGCTTTGAATTCCTTGTAAAAATCATAATCACCTTGTTGTAATAGCTTTAAAGCTAATTCACGCATTTCTTCTGTATGCCCTAAATGCTGATGAGCTATAAAAGCATAGCGTTGCCACATGCTCACAATGCCAGGAAGTTGTTGATCTTGCTGGATCCCATCCGCTGTCAATTGTAATGTTTTTTCATATTCGCCATGGTTAATGGCAGATTGAATAAGTTGTTCACGCATATGGTAGTCCTCAATATGCTTTTCCAAAAATGCCTCTACTTCCTTACTACTGTATTTATTCTGCAATAAGTGAAGCTCAATCTGCTTTAACTCTTTATTAATATATTGTGCATTCCAATCATCTGATGTACTTTCCATCGAATGAATAAGGGTTTTGAATTGCTCTTCAATCGCATCATCCATACAAAGAGGAACACAGGCATGGAGCAAATGAATTCGACAGTCTACCCAGCCATCTAACTCGTGTTGCATTGCTTTTTGAATAACAAGTTCATATACTGTTTCATACTGCTCTTTTGACCAAAGACTAACTCCTTCTTCAATCGCTTGACTAATTAATTCAAGACTTTCATTTATGGCATCACCGAAATGACCATCGGAATCATCACCATATTGTAGTGCCTCTAATGTGTATTGAAGGCACAGAAAACTAAGCTCAATAGCTGTAATATAATTCTCTTCGTCAATATGCTCCTTAGCGTGTTGAAGTGTTGAGTAGACACCTTTTAGTGCTTTCGATGCCCGATGACGTGGGATAAAACCGCTACGCCCCTCCTGCCCGCTTTTTAGATGCTGGACAATCATTTTTTTAGCGGCCTTTACTATATCTGTTGGCTCCATTAGTCGCATTTCTAATTCTTGCAAAAAATTCGGGGAGTTCTTCCCAACTGTTAGAATTAGGCTTATTAAATTTTCTTTTGTTTGTGTTGTTAGCAATTGCTGTAATGTTGATTTTTTGACTTTAGATGATCTATATACTGGTGCAGGAGGGTTGTTAAGCTGTTCCTTAATCGC
Source organism: Lysinibacillus sp. NPDC059133 (assembly GCF_042755925.1). NCBI lineage: Bacteria > Bacillati > Bacillota > Bacilli > Caryophanales > Bacillaceae > Lysinibacillus > Lysinibacillus sp. NPDC059133. The sequence continues at coordinate 24,140 of NZ_JBHZDH010000048.1, forward strand.
GTATAGCACAGCGGCAATATGCTTGCAATCATCATCGAAAGGGCAGTCACAATTCGCATATGTAATATCGCCATTTGATGTGATGACGACGTCTACAGTATACGGTTCAGTTCCTTCAACCTCTGCCTGCCAATTGCTATTGTCAATTTGCATAATATCAATGACATGATTTTTTACATAATAATCGTGTCCACGCTGTACAATTACTTTTTTAAATTGCTTTTCAAAAGTATTGATGTTCATTTTAGTCCCGCCTTATCGTATTAGATTAATGCAAGCATAACAAAAAATACGAGGGAAATGAGAGCTCAATAGTATATAACTTTGTCGAGACACTCATTTCCTAGGAAATATGTTAAAATGTGAGGGTATAATATAGAGTAAATATAAAAGTGAAAGAAGGTGAATGAGACTGCCTTATGAGCTGAATAGACGCTTTTTAAGTCTGCATATTTTTTGAAGTAAATGGGCTTCGTGTGGTGGATTTTATTTATCTTATTAGACAGTCTCAAAATCATATGTTTCGAGTGGGACAAGGATTTGACGTGCATGCATTTGAAGAAGGGCGTCCATTAATTATTGGTGGTATAACAATTCCTCATGAAAAAGGGTTAGTAGGGCATTCGGATGCAGATGTTTTATTACACACTGTAACAGATGCAGCGTTAGGGGCTATTGGTGAGGGAGATATCGGTCGTCATTTCCCAGACACAGATCCTGCGTTCAAAGATGCTGATTCAGCGAAATTATTAGAGCATATTTGGAAGATTGTTGAGGACAAGGGGTATGTTCTAGGCAATGTGGATTGTACGATTATGGCACAACGTCCGAAAATGGCACCATATATTGAACAAATGCAAAATCGTATTGCTGAATTACTTCATGCAGAGCCTTCTCAAGTGAATGTTAAAGCAACAACAACTGAACGTTTAGGTTTTACAGGTCGCGAGGAAGGGATTGCGGCTATGGCGACAATCCTATTGATGAAGAAGTAAAAGCAGGCTCTCGGCGCTTTTATTTCCTGTAACAGAGTGGTAAAATGAACAAAGTCAATTTTTTGAACGAAAATTTAGGAGGCTTTTAATTATGGCGAAAGAAGTTCGTGTTCGTTACGCGCCATCCCCTACTGGTTTCTTACATATCGGTGGAGCGCGTACAGCGTTATTTAACTATTTATATGCAAAACATCATAACGGTAAATTCATCGTACGTATTGAGGATACAGATATCGAGCGTAATGTAGAGGGCGGAGAAGCATCTCAACTAGATAACTTAAAATGGTTAGGTATGGAATATGATGAATCGATCGATATTGGTGGACCGTATGCACCTTATCGTCAAATGGAGCGTCTTGATATTTATAAAGAGCACGCTGAGAAACTATTAGAGCAAGGTGTAGCTTACAAATGCTTTTGTTCTTCTGAGAAATTAGAAGCGTCTCGTGAAGAACAAAAAGCACGAGGTGTTGCAGCTCCAACTTATGATGGTACTTGTCGTCATTTATCAGCAGAGGAAGTTGCCGCTAAAGAAGCTGCTGGTGAACAATATACAATTCGTATGCGCGTACCTGAAAATGTAACATATGAATTTGAAGATTTAGTACGTGGACAAGTAACATTTGAGTCAAAAGATATTGGTGACTGGGTACTTGTTAAAGCAAACGGTATCCCAACGTATAACTATGCGGTAGTGCTAGATGATCACTTTATGGAAATTTCACATGTATTCCGTGGCGAAGAGCATTTATCGAATACACCAAAACAAATGATGATTTTTGATGCGTTTGGCTGGGAATATCCACGCTTTGGTCATATGACATTAATCATTAATGAAAACCGCAAAAAATTATCAAAACGTGACGAATCAATTATTCAATTCGTCACACAATATAAAGATTTAGGCTACCTACCTGAAGCGATGTTTAACTTCTTCGCATTACTTGGTTGGTCTCCTGAAGGAGAAGAAGAGATTTTCTCAAAAGAAGAATTTATTAAACTTTTTGATGAAAAACGTCTTTCAAAATCACCATCTATGTTTGATAAACAAAAGCTTACTTGGATGAATAACCAATACATTAAAAAACTATCTTTAGAAGAAGTAGTGGCATTATCTTTACCGCACTTACAAAAAGCTGGTTTATTACCAGAAGAGTTAACAGAAGAAGAACGTACATGGGCTACGGATTTAATCGCACTTTATCATGAACAAATGAGCTTTGGTGCTGAAATTGTAGAACTATCACGCCTATTCTTTAACGATCATATTGAATATGATGAAGAAGCAAAAGCAGTTTTAGCAGGGGAGCAAGTACCTGAGGTAATGGCTGCATTTAAAGCACAGCTTGAAGGTTTAGAGGAATTTACACCTGATACTGTCAAAGCGGCTATTAAAGCTGTTCAAAAAGAAACAGGTCACAAAGGTAAAAATCTATTTATGCCAATCCGCGTCGTAACGACAGGTGAAACGCATGGTCCAGAACTTCCTAACGCGATTTGCTTAATTGGCAAACAGAAAACAATTGATCGTGTAGAAAAATTTGCGCAATAAGTAGAAATTGATTGACAATTTATTAGTTCGTTGTAAAATGTATTTACATTGAAAAAGCGTTGATAAGGAGAAGTAAGTGGCGCATGCTCTAAAGAGAGGACCATCACCGGCTGAAAGTGGTCTGAGCCTAGGCAAAACTGAAATGCACCTTTGAGCATAAAGCTGAACAAAAAGTAGGCTTTATCGATTCGTTCCCGTTACAGAACGTCCAGAGTGGGAGGCTTTCGCCTTCAATCAGAGTGGAACCGCGCATATTTAGCGTCTCTGTCATTCCTTTTTTAGGGATGATAGGGGCGCTTTTTTATTTTCTGGACATGTGACTTGAAGCGATGGATGCGCCGAATTCTGCTCGACTACTCTGCGGTGAAATCAACGTCAGCTATAGTATTTCAAAGGCCAGGGATGCAGTTGATTTGTATGGCATTTTCAAAGGGTCAAAGCAGATCAAAATGAAAAGGGGGAGCTTTTTGTGTTTAAAAGAATGAAGGAAGATGTAGAAACAATTTTTGAGAATGATCCAGCAGCGCGCAGTGTATTCGAAGTGATATTAACATACTCGGGCCTGCACGCTACTTGGGCGCATCGAGTTGCCCATTGGTTCTTTAAAAAGCGTTTTTATTTTATAGCCCGTGCTATTTCACAAATTAGTCGCTTCTTTACTGGAATTGAAATTCACCCTGGAGCGAAAATCGGTCGACGTTTCTTTATTGACCATGGGATGGGCGTTGTCATTGGCGAAACATGTGAGATTGGTGATAATGTAACGTTGTATCAAGGTGTTACTTTAGGTGGTACAGGGAAAGAAAAGGGAAAACGCCATCCGACATTAGAGGATAATGTGCTAGTTGCGACAGGTGCAAAAGTGTTAGGTTCTATTACAATTGGTGAAAATAGTAAAATTGGTGCAGGCTCAGTTGTCTTAAAAGAAGTGCCACCTAATGCTACGGTTGTTGGTATTCCTGGTAAAATAGTGATTAAGGATGGAGTCCGTCTAGAGAAAAAACTAGACCACCAAAATATACCTGACCCTGTAGAAGAACGTTGTCAAGCTTTCGAGAAGCAGATTGCAGCATTGAATCAGGACATCGAACGCTTACAAAAGGAGAGAGAAACCCAATGAGTATTCAAATTTTCAACTCATTAACACGACAAAAGGAAACGTTTGTACCGCTGGAGGAAGGCAAAGTAAAAATGTACGTTTGTGGTCCGACAGTTTATAACTACATTCATATTGGGAATTCACGTCCTGTAATTGTCTACGATACAGTGCGCCGTTATTTTCAATACAAAAGCTACGATGTGAAATTTGTTTCAAATTTCACAGATGTGGACGACAAAATTATTAAGGCTGCTAATGAGCTTGGAGAAGAAGTTCATGAATTAACGGAACGCTTTATTGCTGCATACTTTGAAGATGTTACAGCGTTAGGCTGCAAGAAAGCGGATGTACATCCACGCGTAACAGAGCATATGGATGATATCATTCAATTCATTCAAGTTTTAGTCGATAAAGGTTATGCTTATGAGTCAGCTGGTGATGTTTATTACCGAACTCGTAAATTTAATGGTTACGGTAAATTATCTCACCAAGCGGTAGATGATTTAAAAATTGGTGCTCGTATAGAAGCAGGCGAGAAAAAAGATGATGCGTTAGATTTCGCTCTATGGAAAGCTGTGAAGCCAGGTGAAATTTACTGGGAAAGTCCGTGGGGCAAAGGGCGTCCAGGTTGGCATATTGAATGCTCAGTAATGGCGCGTGAGCATTTAGGAGATACTATTGATATTCATGCTGGTGGGCAAGATTTAACATTCCCACATCATGAAAATGAAATTGCACAATCTGAAGCTCATAATGATAAAACATTTGCACGTTATTGGATGCACAATGGGTATATTAATATTGATAATGAAAAAATGTCCAAATCCCTTGGTAATTTTATACTCGTTAATGATATTCGTAAACAAATTGACCCGCAAATTTTACGCTTCTTTATGCTTTCTGTGCATTATCGTCATCCAATTAACTTTGCGAAGGATTTAGTAGATGCAGCCGCAAATGGTTTAGAACGAATTCGTACTGCCTACAACAATGTCAAACACCGTTTAACAGCAACTGCGAGCTTAGGTGATCACTCAGAAGAATGGCTTAAAAAAATTGCTGAACAAAAAGCTCAATTTGAAGAAGCGATGGATGATGATTTTAATACAGCCAATGCCATTTCCGTATTATTTGAATTAGCGCGTATCGCAAATATTTATTTAAATGAAACGAATACTGATGAAAAAGTATTATTGAGTTTTACTGGAACTTTTGAGGTGTTAGGTGACGTCTTAGGTATTGAATTTGCAAAAGAAGAAGAGTTATTAGACGAAGAAATTGAAGCGCTTTTACAGGAGCGTATAGAAGCTCGTAAAAATCGTGATTTTGCTCGTTCAGATGAAATTCGTGACCATTTGCAAGCGCAAGGTATCATTTTAGAAGATACGCGACAAGGAACTAGATGGAAACGAGGGTAAGTAATTTGGGTAAACTCCGCAACGAAGATGTTAAGCAATTAAATGCATTAGCGTTAGCCTATATGGGGGACGCAGTTTTAGAACAAAAGGTACGAGAGCATTTACTACGTGCCGGCCGCGTCAAACCTAACACACTTCATAGAGAAGCGACACATTACGTATCAGCGAAAGCACAATCTATGATTGTACATCGAATGATGGATGAAGGTTTTTTAACAGAGGAGGAATTGGCTGTGTTCCGTCGTGGGCGCAATGCCAAATCCGGCTCTGTGCCAAAAAATACAGATGTTCAAACATACCGTAATAGCTCAGGCTTTGAGGCTGTGCTAGGTAGTTTATATTTATTAAATGAATTAGAACGCGTTTATGCAATCATTGCATACGCTATTCAAATAATCGAGGAATCGAAAGGAGTGTCGAATTAATGGCAGAGCAAAATGGTGAAATTATTGCCGGTAAAAACCCAGTGTTAGAAGCGCTTCGTTCAGGCCGCGATATGAATAAAGTATGGATTGCAGAAGGTGTGAAAAAATCGGGGGTTAACGAACTTCTAGATTTGGCACGAGAACGTGGTGTCATTGTTCAATTTGTCCCGAAGAAAAAGGTCGATCAATTATCAGATGCCAATCACCAAGGAATTGTTGCCTCTGTTGCAGCATATCAATATGCAGAGCTAGAGGATTTATTTGCTGCCGCTGCAAAAAAACAAGAAGATCCATTTTTCTTAATTTTAGATGAGCTAGAGGACCCGCATAATCTAGGCTCTATTATGCGAACTGCTGATGCGATAGGTGCGCATGGCATTATTATTCCGAAGCGCCGTTCTGTGAGTTTGACAGCTGTAGTGGCAAAGGCATCAACTGGAGCAATTGAGCATGTACCTGTTGTGCGTGTTAATAATCTAGCGCAGACGGTAGATGAGCTAAAAGAACGAGGGGTATGGATTGCAGGTACAGATGCCAAAGGTTCTGCAGACTATCGTAAAATGGATGCAACATTGCCGCTTGCGATTATTATTGGTAGTGAAGGCAAAGGAATGGGCCGCTTATTAAAAGAGAAATGTGACTTTTTATATCATCTACCGATGGTTGGGCATGTCACATCACTAAATGCATCGGTAGCTGCTGCACTTTTAATGTACGAAGTGTATCGTAAACGTCAAGAAGCGAATGATTGACAATGAACAATATTTTGCTTGTTGACGGCTATAATATGATAGGAGCTTGGAAAGAGCTACGACCATTACGTGATACTAATTTTGAAGATGCCCGTAAGAGATTGATTGAGCTTATGGCTGAGTATAAGGCAGCTATAGGGTGGCGCGTAATTATAGTTTTTGACGCGCATCTTGTACCGGGTGTGGAGCAAACTTATTTAGAAAACGATGTCGAAATCATTTATACACGGAAAAACGAAACAGCAGATGAACGTATTGAAAAAATGACACACGAACTAAAGGCTAGAAATGTACAGATTCACGTAGCTACCTCCGATATGGCAGAGCAAAACGTTATTTTTGGTAATGGTGCTCTGCGAAAATCGGCAAGGGAGCTAGAAATTGATATGGGTATTATCCAACATAAAATTTCTCATGATGTGAAACAAAAACATGATAGCAAACCGCCATCTCGCATGGAGCTTAAGCCGGATGTTGCTTTAGCCTTTGAAAAGTGGCGGCGTGGTTTGAAATGATTGATTGACTCATATTTTCCAATTCCGTTATACTGTTCCTATTATCTGTTGTGGCTGAGGTGATACCATGTTTAAAAATAGTATTGTACAAGTGACACAAGATTTTGAACGATTCAATGATGAAGAACTTATTGAAATGGTGCATCAAGGTAATACAGATGCGTTGGATTATTTAATTACGAAATACCGTTTGTTAGTAAGAGCAAAGGCTAGATCTTATTTTTTAATTGGTGCAGATAAGGAAGACATTGTGCAAGAGGGCATGATTGGTTTATATAAAGCCATTCGCGATTTTAAGGGAGATAAGCTTGCTTCTTTTAGAGCTTTTGCTGAGTTATGTATTACAAGGCAGATTATTACGGCTATTAAAACAGCTACAAGACAAAAGCATATTCCACTAAATTCATATGTTTCTTTGGACAAGCCTATTTTTGATGAAGAGTCAGACCGTACTTTAATGGATGTATTAACTGGTGCTATTATGGATGATCCGGAAGAGTTAATGATTCATAGAGAAGAGTTTGGCTACTTAGAAGAAAAGATGGGTGAGATTTTAAGTGAACTAGAACTACAAGTGTTAGCTCTTTACTTAGATGGTCAGTCTTATCATGAAATTTCTGAGAAACTAAATCGTCATGTGAAATCTATTGACAATGCTTTACAACGAGTAAAGCGTAAATTAGAGCGACATTTAGTTCTTGAAGAAATGTCTTAGCGGTTGTATGCCTTTGTTGACATTGACAAATATAGGTGTTAGTCTTGAAAAGACAAAGTGCCGAAAAGGTGATTATATGGCAAAAAAAGTCGTTCTAAATTGCGAAAAATGCGGATCGAGAAATTATACGTTTCCAGCTAAGGCAGATTCAACTGTACGCCTCGAATTAAAGAAATTTTGCTCGCATTGCAATGAACATACAGTGCATAAACAAACGCTATAAAATAATATGTAAATAGACAGATATGATTGATTCGGAGGTTAGGCTAGAATGGGCAAGATTAAAGGCTTTTTCAGCAATGTAATGTCGGAAATGCGCAAAACAAGCTGGCCAAAAAGTAAAGAACTGACGAAATATACAGTCGTTGTAATTTCAACTGTTGTAATTATGGCTTTATTTTTTGTGTTAGTAGACTTAGGTATTTCATCATTATTCCGCTGGTACTTAGAGTTATAATTTAGTAAATAGCATGTTAATACTTCTGAAATAGCCCGTCATTACAATAAACGGGTTTTTTCGTTTGTTTTATGAAGTAATCAGCAGTAAAATATTCTCAATATGATAAGTATGCTACTAGAGATAGTATGAGGGTAGCGATAGATGACTATGCTAGATTTGGTATATATCATCAGGCTTTCGCTAGCTATTAGCGAAAGCTATGTTTTTCTAATGAGCAGTTTGTGAAAAGAGTAAAGAATGCACTTAGCATATCCGATGCATTTTCACTTTTATTTGTAAGGGAGGGACGGACGAGGAGTCCTAGTAGTTATGGAGAAAAATTGGTATGTTGTTCATACGTATTCAGGGTATGAAAACCGCGTAAAAGCAAACCTAGAGAAACGTGTAGAAACAATGGGTATGCAAGATAAGATTTTCCGTGTTATTGTGCCTGAACACGAAGAAACGGAAATGAAGGATGGGAAAAAGCGTACAATGATGCGTAAAGTTTTCCCTGGTTATGTTTTAGTAGAGCTAATTATGACAGATGATTCATGGTATGTTGTACGTAATACGCCAGGTGTAACTGGCTTTATCGGTTCATCTGGTGGTGGTGCGAAGCCAACACCTTTATTACCTGAAGAAGCGGATCGTCTACTAGAGCAAATGGGCATGACTGACAAAGTTGTCGAGATTGATATTTCTATTGGAGAAGCGGTAGAAGTATTAGAAGGGCCATTCGCGCACTTCCAAGGACGTGTTGAAGAAATTGACACGGAAAAAGGAAAAGTGAAGGTTTCTGTCGACATGTTTGGTCGCGAAACAATTATGGAACTTGATTTTGAGCAAATACAAAAAATGTAGTTTTGGCAACTAAAGTGTCATATGTCTGATGAGTATGTCACAGAATTTGTTATTTACTACTTGCTTAAAAAAAATAAAAGTGGTATCATTTCAAAGGTCAGACTGTCATACTTTGGTTTGACGTCTGCAATGATAATTTTAATGTTATCGGCAATTAGCTGACAGACAGATATTGAGTGGGAGGGGCAACCCAATTACCACATCACGGACTTAAGGAGGTGTGTCTCGTGGCTAAAAAAGTTATTAAAGTTGTTAAACTTCAAATCCCTGCTGGTAAAGCAAATCCAGCTCCACCGGTTGGTCCTGCATTAGGTCAAGCGGGTGTGAACATCATGGGATTCTGTAAAGAATTCAACGCGCGTACTGCAGATCAAGCTGGTCTTATTATTCCAGTTGAAATTTCAGTATTCGAGGATCGTTCATTCACTTTCATTACAAAAACTCCACCTGCAGCAGTACTACTTAAAGTAGCAGCTGGTATCCAATCTGGATCTGGTGAACCAAACCGTAAAAAAGTGGCAACGGTTAAACGTGATAAAGTTCGCGAAATCGCTGAAACTAAAATGCCAGACCTTAACGCTGCTTCAGTTGAAGCTGCAATGTTAATGGTTGAAGGTACTGCACGAAGCATGGGTATTGTTATCGAAGACTAATCCCATTACTTGATGATGTATTTGTTTTTTGGAAGGTTGCGGAGTTTCTTTGTGAACGCGCAACCTTTATTCGTGGGAGGTAAAATCCGCTATAACCACAATCAAGGAGGAATTATATAATGGCTAAAAAAGGTAAAAAACTGCAAGATGCAGTAAAATTAATCGACCGTAACGCAGTATACGGCGCACAAGAAGCAATCGAACTTGCTCAAAAAACTAGCTCAGTGAACTTCGACGCTACTGTAGAAGTTGCTTTCCGTTTAGGAATCGATACTCGTAAAAATGACCAACAAATCCGTGGTGCAGTAGTGTTACCAAACGGTACTGGTAAAACTCAACGCGTATTAGTATTCGCTAAAGGTGAAAAACTTAAAGAAGCTGAAGCAGCTGGTGCTGATTATGTAGGCGATGCAGAATACATCCAAAAAATCCAACAAGGTTGGTTCGATTTCGATGTAATCGTTGCAACTCCTGATATGATGGGTGAAGTTGGTAAACTTGGTCGTGTATTAGGACCTAAAGGTTTAATGCCAAACCCTAAAACTGGTACAGTTACTTTCGATGTAACAAAAGCGATCGCAGAAATTAAAGCTGGTAAAGTAGAATACCGTGCTGATAAAGCTGGTATCATCCACGCTCCTATCGGTAAAGTTTCTTTCTCTGCAGAAAAATTAGTAGAAAACTTCTTAACTGTATTTGATGTAGTACAAAAAGCAAAACCTGCTGCTGCTAAAGGTACTTACATGAAATCTGTAAACGTTACAACTACAATGGGTCCAGCTATTAAAGTTGATGCTTCAAGCGTAGCTGTAAAATAATTAGTTTTTTTATATAAATCTGTTGACGGCTCTGTCTATCTGTGATATGATGGATGCTGTTGTGAATCATCCATTTGTACCGTAGACAGTAGGAGTGACTTGTCACTTAATGATCCTACCGAGGACATCGGAATTCGGATTCTTATTTTAAAGATGATGACTTTCAGCCTCTGTGTCTATTTGACCCGGAGGCTTTTCTTTTGTCGGTATAAATGACCCATTCTAATAGGAGGTGTCATCATGAGCAAAGCAATCGAAAACAAACAAGTACAAGTTCAAGAGATTACTGAGAAATTCCAAAATGCTGCTTCTGTAGTAGTTGTGGATTACCGTGGTCTTAACGTTACACAAGTGACTGAACTTCGTAAACAACTTCGTGAAGCTGGTGTTGAGTTCAAAGTTTATAAAAACACTTTAACACGTCGTGCTACTGAAGCTGTTGGTCTTGAAGGAATCAATGACGTATTAGTTGGTCCTAACGCAATTGCGTTCTCAAATGAGGATGTTGTAGCTCCTGCTAAAATCATCAATGAGTTCGCTAAGAAAAACGAAGCTTTAGAAATTAAAGCAGGTATTATCGAAGGTACAATCTCTTCTGTTGAAGATGTTAAAGCACTTGCAGAACTTCCATCACGCGAAGGTCTTCTTTCTATGCTTTTATCTGTACTTCAAGCTCCAGTGCGCAACTTCGCACTTGCAACAAAAGCTGTTGCAGAACAAAAAGAAGAACAAGGCGCGTAATTCCATACGCACTATAACTTCTGCGGCCTAACCCGCAACAATAAAACATTATCCATTAGGAGGAAATTATAATGAATAAAGAGCAAATCTTAGAAGCTATCAAAGCTATGACAGTTCTTGAATTAAACGATTTAGTAAAAGCAATCGAAGAAGAATTCGGTGTAACAGCTGCTGCTCCTGTAGCAGTAGTAGGTGGTGCTGCTGCTGGCGCTGCTGAAGAAAAAACTGAGTTTGACGTAGTACTAGCATCTGCTGGTGGCGAAAAAATCAAAGTAATCAAAGCGGTTCGTGAAATCACTGGTTTAGGTCTTAAAGAAGCTAAAGAAGTAGTAGATAACGCTCCTAAAGCTCTTAAAGAAGGCGTTTCTAAAGATGAAGCTGAACAAATCAAAGCTAAACTTGAAGAAGTTGGCGCATCTGTAGAAGTTAAGTAATCTCGCATTACTTTTAAACAAAAGGAAAGCTCGTCATTGCGGCGAGCTTTTTTTCTTCATTCTGAGGAGGCGTGGAAATGTCAGATCACTATTATACAAGTAAGCCTCAAACTGAGAGTAAACCTCGTCACTGGACATACAAATTGTTAGGGCATACGTTTTCCTTCGAAACGGATGCAGGGGTATTTAGTAAAAGCGAAGTAGATTTTGGATCCCGTGTTTTAATAGATGCTTTTCAAATGCCTGCTATTGATGGTGCAATTTTTGATGTGGGGTGTGGGTATGGACCAATCGGATTATCGATTGCCAAAGCAAACCCGGATCGTACCGTTCTTATGATGGATATCAATGAACGTGCAGTTGCACTTTCACAAAAAAATGCGCAAGTAAACGGTGTTCAAAATGTACGGATATTTGTGAGTGACGGACTATCGATGGTTGACAACGATGTAAAAGCCGCAGCTATTTTAACCAATCCTCCGATTCGCGCAGGAAAGGAAACAATTTTCCGTTTTTACGATGGAGCTTATGATAAGTTAGTGTCATCTGGCGAGCTGTGGGTAGTCATACAGAAGAAGCAAGGTGCACCATCAACGGTAAGTTATTTAGAAGAAAAATTTTCTGAAGTCGATGTTGTGGAGAAGAAAAAAGGGTACTGGATAGTACGTGCGAAAAAATAAATGAAATATGCATAATTTATTGACTTGACAAATCGGCTATGATAATATGGTAAAATGCAAAAATATTATTTTGAGGTCGTATGCCCTTTTGTATATGATTGTTATAATGTGGGTATACTTGCCAAGATAAGTTTAGTTAACCGAAAATGAGATCTTTTTGAAGACTCGTTTTCTTTTTGTCTTTCGAAATCATACACTATTTGTATGATTTTGCAAAGACCTAATATCGCTTTATTGAGGGGTGAATGAGTTGACAGGTCAACTAGTTCAGTATGGACAACACCGCCAGCGTAGAAGCTTTGCGCGTATTAACGAGGTGCTTGAGCTTCCAAATCTGATTGAGATTCAAACGGCGTCTTACGAGTGGTTCCTTGAAGAAGGTCTACGTGAAATGTTCCGTGACATTTCGCCGATCGAGGACTTTACAGGTAATCTTTCATTAGAATTCATCGATTATTCATTAGGAGATCCTAAGTATGAAGTTGATGAATGTAAAGAGCGAGATGTTACTTACGCAGCTCCATTACGTGTGAAAGTACGTCTTTACAACAAAGAAACAGACGAAGTGAAGGAACAGGATGTCTTCATGGGTGACTTCCCATTAATGACAGAAACAGGTACGTTCATTATCAATGGTGCTGAACGTGTTATCGTTTCACAATTAGTTCGTTCACCAAGTGTGTATTTCCATGATAAAACTGATAAAAACGGTAAGAAAGGTTTCGGAGCAACAGTTATTCCGAACCGTGGTGCATGGTTGGAATATGAAACTGACGCGAAAGATGTAGTATATGTGCGTATTGATCGTACTCGTAAGCTACCAGTAACAGTGTTACTTCGTGCATTAGGCTTCGGTTCAGACCAAGAAATTATCGACATTATCGGTGACAATGAATATTTACGTAATACGTTAGAAAAAGATAACTCTGAAAGTACTGAAAAAGCACTTTTAGAAATCTATGAACGTTTACGTCCAGGTGAGCCACCAACAGTTGAAAGTGCGAAGAGTTTATTATACTCTCGTTTCTTTGATGCGAAACGCTATGATTTAGCGAATGTTGGTCGCTACAAAATGAATAAAAAGCTTCATATCAAAAATCGTTTATTTAACCAAACGATTGCTGAAACGCTTGTAGACCCAGAAACAGGCGAAATTTTAGTAGAAAAAGGTACAGTTCTTGACCGTCGTACTTTAGATAAAATCTTACCGTATCTAGAAGATTCATCAAAAGGAATCGGTTACCGCACTTTATCACAAGTAGGTGGAGTGCTTGAGGATGATGTAACAATCCAGTCTATTAAAATTTATGCACCAAAAGATGAAGCGCAAAAAGAAATCAATATTATTAGTAATGCGTACATCGATGAAGAAGTGAAGAATATTACGCCTGCTGACGTATTATCTTCAGTAAGTTATTTCTTCAACTTACTTTACCAAGTAGGGGCAACAGATGATATCGACCACTTAGGTAACCGTCGTCTACGCTCTGTTGGTGAGCTTTTACAAAACCAATTCCGTATCGGTTTATCTCGTATGGAACGTGTAGTACGTGAGCGTATGTCTATTAACGATACAGCTGCTATCGTACCACAACAATTAATTAATATTCGTCCAGTGATTGCGTCAATTAAAGAGTTCTTTGGTAGCTCTCAATTATCACAATTCATGGACCAAACAAACCCACTGGCAGAGTTAACGCATAAACGTCGTCTATCTGCATTAGGACCTGGTGGTTTAACACGTGAGCGTGCTGGTTTCGAAGTACGTGACGTTCACTATTCTCACTATGGTCGTATGTGTCCAATCGAGACACCAGAGGGTCCAAACATTGGTTTAATCAACTCATTATCTTCATTTGCCAAAGTAAATAAATTCGGATTCATTGAAACACCTTATCGTCGTATTGACCACGAAACAGGTCAAGTATCGGATCAAATTGATTATTTAACAGCTGATGAAGAAGACAACTACTATGTAGCACAAGCGAACTCACTATTAAATCCTGATGGTACATTCGCTAAAGAAGAAGTAGTAGGTCGTTTCCGTGGAGATAATACAGTATTTAACAAATCGCAAATGGACTACATGGATGTATCTCCTAAACAAGTAGTATCAGCTGCGACTGCATGTATCCCGTTCTTGGAAAATGATGACTCGAACCGTGCACTTATGGGTGCCAACATGCAACGTCAAGCAGTTCCTCTTCTTAACCCAGAAGCACCATTTGTTGGTACTGGTATGGAACACGTTGATGCGCGTGACTCAGGTGCGGCTGTAGTAGCGAAATATGATGGTATTGTTGAACACGTTGAAGCTCGCTCTATCCATGTTCGCCGTATTGAAGTCGTTGACGGTAAAGAGGTTAAAGGCGATTTAACAAAATATAAATTACAAAAATTCATTCGTTCTAACCAAGGTACTTCATACAACCAACGTCCACTTGTAAAAGTTGGCGAACGTGTGAAACCTCGTGACATTTTAGCAGACGGTCCATCTATGGAAAAGGGTGAACTTGCTCTTGGTCGTAACGTACTTGTTGCGTTCATGACTTGGAATGGCTATAACTATGAGGATGCTGTTATCATGAGCGAACGCCTTGTAAAAGACGATGTTTATACATCTGTTCATATTGAAGAATATGAATCAGAGTCTCGTGATACAAAATTAGGACCTGAAGAAATCACTCGCGATATTCCAAACGTTGGGGAAGATGCACTTCGTAATTTAGACGAACGTGGTATCATCCGCATTGGTGCAGAAGTACGCGATGGTGATATTCTTGTAGGTAAAGTAACACCTAAAGGGGTTACAGAATTAACTGCTGAAGAACGCCTATTACATGCTATCTTCGGTGAAAAAGCTCGTGAAGTTCGTGATACTTCATTACGTGTACCACATGGTGCCGGCGGTATTATTCTTGACGTGAAGGTATTTAACCGTGAAGATGGCGATGAATTACCACCAGGTGTTAACCAATTAGTTCGTGCTTACATTGTTCAAAAGCGTAAAATTCGCGTTGGGGACAAAATGGCCGGACGTCACGGTAACAAAGGGGTTATCTCTCGTATCTTACCGGAAGAGGATATGCCATTCATGCCAGACGGTACTCCTGTCGATATCATGTTAAACCCACTTGGTGTACCTTCTCGTATGAACATCGGACAAGTTTTAGAATTACACTTAGGTATGGCTTCTCGTTCCCTAGGCGTTCATATGGCAACTCCAGTATTTGATGGTGCCAACGAAGAAGATGTTTGGGAAACGATGGAAGAAGCAGGTATGAACCGCGATGGTAAAACAACCCTGTATGATGGACGTTCAGGTGAACCGTTCGATAACCGTGTATCAGTAGGGATCATGTACATGATCAAACTTGCTCACATGGTTGACGATAAACTTCACGCGCGTTCAACTGGTCCTTACTCACTTGTTACGCAACAGCCACTTGGTGGTAAAGCACAGTTCGGTGGACAACGCTTTGGTGAGATGGAGGTATGGGCACTTGAAGCATACGGTGCTGCCTATACACTTCAAGAAATCTTAACAGTTAAATCCGATGACGTTGTTGGTCGTGTGAAAACATACGAAGCAATCGTTAAAGGTGAAAGTGTACCAGAGCCAGGCGTTCCTGAATCATTCAAAGTATTGATTAAAGAACTTCAATCTCTTGGTATGGATGTGAAAATGTTAACAGTTAATGATGAAGAGGTAGAGCTTCGCGACTTAGACGAAGAAGAAGATCTTCAACCAGCTGATGCACTTAACATTGCACCACAGCAAGATAAAGAAGAAGAGCCAGTAGAGTCTTTTGAATAATGGAAAACGTTAATTCACATTATTAGTGGACACGGTCAAAGTTATTTTTCAAATTAGTCGGGCAGGATTTAACGCCCTGTCCGGCTTTTTCTTTCAATAAATCATTCTATTTTTAATCTTTTGCTAAAGAGCAATGATTCTTGCAAACGATTATCGAGCTGCGTAAAAGAGTCTTTATAAAGACCTATACTAGAGGGAGGTAGGCTCCTTGATAGACGTTAATGAATTTGAATATATGAAAATCGGTTTAGCTTCTCCTGACAAGATTCGTTCTTGGTCATACGGTGAAGTTAAAAAACCTGAAACAATTAACTATCGTACATTAAAACCAGAAAAAGATGGTTTATTCTGTGAGCGTATTTTCGGTCCAACTAAGGACTGGGAGTGTCATTGTGGTAAATACAAACGTGTACGCTATAAAGGCGTAGTTTGTGATCGTTGTGGAGTTGAAGTAACACGCGCTAAAGTTCGTCGTGAACGTATGGGTCACATCGAATTAGCAGCACCAGTATCTCATATCTGGTACTTCAAAGGTATTCCTAGCCGTATGGGTCTTATTTTAGATATGTCCCCACGTGCACTAGAAGAAGTAATTTACTTTGCTTCTTACGTTGTAATCGAGCCAGGTGCTACAAACTTAGAAAGTAAACAACTACTTTCTGAAAAAGAGTACCGTGCATATCGCGAAAAGTTCGGCAACACATTCGAAGCAGCTATGGGTGCGGAAGCAATTAAAAAATTATTAGGCAAAATTGATCTTGAAGATGAAACTCAATCTTTAAAAGAAGAGTTAAAATCAGCACAAGGTCAACGTCGTACACGTGCCATTAAACGTCTTGAAGTTGTAGAATCATTCCGTAACTCAGGTAACTCTCCTGAATGGATGATTTTAGATGTACTACCGGTTATTCCACCAGAGCTTCGTCCGATGGTGCAATTAGATGGTGGTCGTTTTGCAACTTCTGACTTAAATGATTTATATCGTCGTGTAATCAACCGTAATAACCGTTTAAAACGTTTACTAGACCTTGGTGCTCCAAGCATCATCGTACAAAACGAAAAACGTATGTTACAAGAAGCTGTTGATGCATTAATCGATAACGGTCGTCGTGGTCGTCCT